>NZ_JAAGRY010000029.1 GCF_015707995.1 Microbacterium paulum | reverse complement strand
GGCCACGACATCATCGCGGAACTCTCGGGGATAGGGCTTTGCCACAAGAACATCCTTCCAGCGAGGACGAATCCTCACAGTTCAGATGTCAACCAAACTCGGGGCAGACCCAGTTGCCGGGTGATCCGTTGACGGACCTGGGTGACCATGAGGTTGGCAAGGGCGACGAGATGCCACTTGTCGACTGCGATCCGCGCGTCCGGCAGGGCGGTGCGGATCCCGGATCGACAGGTACAACAGCGCCCGCCCGCACACCCGCCTCGGCAACGCCCCCACCCGCCGAGTACGAGGCAGCGCACTGCGCTGAACCCACCAAGTCATCGCGACCGGCAATGACACCTGCATAGACGTGGCATCAACGCGTAGATGTTTCAGTTTCTTCTGTGCTGGGGCTGTGTCAGGTGCTGGACCGGGTGTAGGCAGCGGCGCGCACCACATCGTCGTCCTCCAGTCCAGCTCCTATTGCTCCGCCCACGGTGGCCAGGCTGGCGGTGAGCCAGCTGATCTTCGCGTAGTCCAAAGCGTTCACTGGGTGACCGGCGATACCGGCCAGTGCCTGCTCGTCGATGAGCAGCAGCGCGCCGACCCAGGACAGGATGAATAAGACGAGGTAGAACACCACAACCCCGATGGCCACGGTCGCGGTGGTGGCCAAATTGAACAGGATCACCTGCTCACGTTGGGCTCGCCGCCGTGGGCGCTCCCACAAGTCGGCTCCCAGGATCAGGGTGGCACTCACCGCCCCGATCGCCCCCACCGCCAGCAGGACCAGGCGCACCGGCCCGTAGGCCATGGCCAGTACCCATAGGTCCGAGGCCACCAATGTCACCATGCCGGTGGCCGCTGCCACGACCATCGCCCGGGAGAGCCGGGCCACGAAGGCCCAAGGCTGGTTGGCGCGGATCATGCCCAGCAGCAACCGCACGTTGCCGCTCAGCACTCGGGCCGTGAACTGCACGACGTTGTCGTCCGGGCGGTCGTCGAGATCGGTGGACAGCTGGTGGGCTCTTCGAGCAAGATCCCGCTGGGCGTTGAGGTCTTCGGCGTCGTAGCCCAGGAGTTGCCCGACCACGTGCACGGTGGTCTCTTGCACCTTCTGCCGCACGTGCACGGCTCCCAGGGCTGGGACGGAGACCAGTCCCACCCCGTGCACGGGGCTGAGCTGGGTGAGCACCGGACGTCGGCCGGTCTTCAGGGGGATCTCGGTGAGCACCACGGCCAAATCCCAGTTCTCCTCCAGCACGCGGTTTCGGGCCGCCTCCAGCAGGTCCAAGGTCTCGGCGGGTGGATCGACCAGCCGGTCTTCGGCCATCTTCAGTTGCCAGCGCACTCCCGGATACTGCTGCACCAAAATCTTGCGCACCGAGGTGGTGACCTCGGGGCCGAGCACCGCACTCAGGGATGGTGAGACCACCAGGCCGATGAGCAGCTCGGCATCGGAAAGGGGTTCGGCAGGATCGGCGGTGGATCGGCAACGCCCAGCAGTCACCGCTCCATGATGAGGCAACCACGGGCCGGATTGCTACTGGCTCGATGGAGCCCCCAAGGTTTCGTGCAGCACCGCGGGCCGGATTCGGTGGCCGCCTCGATCCCGGAAAGAGCGGTGCTGCTCACTGCGAAATCCTCTCCCCGCCGACGCCGCCAGCGCGAAGGGTCTGCCGGCGCATTCGATGCGTGGGCGGCAACATTCGGTGAGCTGGTCACGCAGATGGAGATCTCGCCGACCGGCAGCACGTTCCGCATGAAGACCCGGTTCGCGCGGTTCCAGAACGGGCAGGAACTGCTGCGGATGTGGTCGGTGTTCGCCGACGTGAAGACCGCCGACGACCTCGACCTGCCCGTGCCCTCGCTCGAACAGCGCGACGACGGCAGCCGCGCACCCTCCACCGTCCGGTGCAGCCGACCGTCGAGCTGGAGCACTACGTCGCATCCCTCGCCGAACGTGCCGAGAAGGTCGCCACCCGCCAGGTGCGGCCCGACGAGGACAACATGCTCTTGATCGCCACCGACGGATGCAAGGCCGCGCTCGACATCCGCATGGTCATCCCCCGCGACCCCTCCGGGCCGAGCAAGGTCGACGTTGCCGCCGACGCGATCCACCGCATCTGGGATGCGCACCCGCGACAACGAATACCTCGATACGCTGACCGGGCAGCCCTCCACGGTGCGCGGGTCGCTCCAGCTCGTGTTCAGCGACATCGGCACCCCGAACCAGGACAGGTGGAACGCCTACGACGAGCTGCGGCAGCAGCTCGTGCAGCGCGGCATCCCCGCCGAGCAGGTCAGGTACATGCACGAGGCGAAGACCGACGTCGAGAAGGCCCGCCTGTTCGCCGCAGCCCGCGCCGGCCACGTCGCGGTACTGACCGGCTCGACGGAGAAGATGGGCGTTGGCACCAACGTCCAGGCCCGCGCCATCGCCCTGCACCACCTGGACTGCCCGTGGCGGCCCTCCGACATCGCCGAGCGCGACGGTCGCATCATGCGGCAGGGCAACCAGAACGAGGAAGTGGCGATCGTCCGCTACGTCACCGAGCGGTCCTTCGACTCCTACATGTGGCAGACCGTCGAGCGGAAAGCCGCATCGTTCGCGCAACTCCTGCGCGGCAAGATCAACGCCCGAGAGATCGAGGAGATCGACACCTCCGCGCTGTCCGCAGCAGAGGCCAAGGCCATCGCCTCCGGCAATCCGCTCCTGCTGGAGCACTCCGTCATCCTCAACGAGGTGAACCGGCTGCGCCGCCTCCAGCGCGCGCACGAGCGCAACGAGGACATGCTCGCCCATACCGGCAATCGCGCCCGGTCAGCCGCCGAGCGCGCCGCCGCGGACATTCGCGGGCTGGAGGCCGCTGCCCCACGGATGATCGACACGAGCGGCGACAGGTTCCGCATCACGCTCGGCACGCGCGACTACGACTCCCGCTCCGAAGCCGCGCACTCCCTTGCCGCGTGGATGGGCGACTCCGGGCTGAAGTGGCTGCCGCGGTACGGGCACAAGGATTTCGGGATCATCGGCCGCATCTCCAGTTTCGACCCCGCCTGGGATTCACGCTGCCGAAGGAGTCGTTCCTGGACGCCGGACTCGGGCTTGTGCAGCGGATCGAGAACCGCGTCAGCGGCATCCCCTCCCTTCTCGACCAGGCCCGCGAAGACCTGGAAGAAGCCGAGCAGACCGTCGCCGATACTCAGCAGCGCCTCGGGCCGCCCTTCCGCCACGCACAGACCCTTGCCGACGCCGAGGAAGACCTCGCCCGCGTCGAGTCCCAGCTCGCCGCGATGCAGGACGAACCGGCACCCGAGCCCGCCGCGCCCAAGTCCGAGCGCGTCGAGCTGACCGTCGAGGCCGTGCGCGCCTACGAACCGAACCTCGGGTCGCGGGATGGTGCGGGGCGTGAGCCTGCGAACCCGTTCGTCCCCGTGACGCCTCCGGCCGCGCCGCCGGGCAACGCCCCGCGGCTGTAGCTCAGCGGCACTCCGGGCCGAGCCCGTCGACGATCGTGGCGGGGTCGGCGGTGATTTGCTCGCAGCGCAGGCAGCGCGCGCCGCGAAAGATCACCTCCGGTTCGCCGTGGATGCCGTGTTCGGGTTCGACCTCGTAGAGGTCCGCGTGTGCGGCGAACAGGCGCGGGTGGTTTTTGGCGATGGCAGCGTGGAATTGCGCGGGCGTGGTCGGCGGGTTGAGCTGACGCTCAACGAACAGGTCGATCACCGTCGAGTAGGCATCGCGGGTGAGCCGCGCGGCGAGGAACAGATCGGGGTTCGCCGCCGAGATGCCGACGCTAGCAAGATCGTCCAGCCCGTAGTCGTCCACATCCTCGGTGACGAGGAAGCGCCCGCCCGCGGCCGCAGCATCGGCAAGGATCTGCCGATCCGCGCCCTTCGTGCCTCCGAAGCGTTCCCCACCCGTGCCGGTCGGCCCGAGCAAGACGTCGAATCGCTCCCGGACACTCGACGGCGGCAACGCCCTCGGGCGCATGTGCACCTGGGCCTCCCGCTCGGCAGCCCGGCTCCAGAAGGCGCGGAAGCCGCTCGGCACCCCGCCGACGACCAGCAGAGTCCGAGTGGCGGGCTTGGCGATGATGTTCGCGTCCAGGAGAACGCGCGTCAGCTCACTGATCACCGAAGAGGTCGTCACGGAGTTCATCGCGCGTCAGCTCCACGAGGTCGCCCATCGTCTTGCGCCAGTACCGCTCGAACTCCTCGTAGGGGATGCGATTGCGATTGCCGACCTTGACCGCGCGAATCTCCCCCGCCTTGATCTTCCGCGAGATAGTAGGACGAGACACGCCCATCGCGTCGGCGACCTGCTCGGGGGTCATCATGCTCAGCAGTTCGCCGACCGCGCTGGGGTCGCGCGGACGGCCGCGCTCGGTCGTGAACAGCACGTGGTCTGGATTCCGTTCGGGGTCGGGAACGTGGCTCGCCACGAGTTCGCTCAGTACCTTCGCCGCGAACTTCGGAACGCGAACCCAACGCTTCTGCCGCTCCGCCTTGGGCGAGTCCTGGCGAAACAGGCCGCGGGACTTCGTGCGAACCATCGTCCCGCCCACCCAGACGAGCGCCTCCATCGTGAGGCTTCCATCCGGCTGCTCCACTGCCTCGAACCGCACGTCCTGGAACCGGATCGCAATCGGTTCTGCTGTCCGCTCGGAGGTGCCGAGCGTGATGAGGATGTAGTCGGCGAGCAGCTTGTAGTTGGGCCGTCGGCCCACCGGATACCGCTTCCGGTGCCGCCCGGGCCACACCTCGCGGATGAGGTGGAGGATGTACTTGACCTGCACCGCGTCGAGTTCGAAGTACACCGTGTCCGGCTCGTCCGCTCGCCTGGTCGCACGGATCGGGTTCGCCACGACGACCGCTCCGTACCGTGTGTTCTGGATCGACCCGGCAGCCGAGAGGTGTCCCTGCTGGATCGCCCAGTCGAACATGAGCGACATCACGTTCCGAACCTTGTTCGCGGTCGTCACCTACTTCTCCCGTGCGATGTCCATAAGCAGCCCATCAGCACGGTCGGCGGTGATGTTGGCGATGGGGATGGCCCCGGCGCGCGGGATGACATGCGCGCGCACCACCGAGGCGTATCCATCGACGGTCTGCTCGCGGCGCTGACGCAGCACCCGCGGATCGTCGTCGTGGTACGCCGTCTTCAGCCACGTCGTCGCCAGCTCAGCGACGGTCATGAGCTGTGCCGTTCGGCTCGACGGTGTAGGTCACCTTGCCGAGTTCGCCGAGCACGCGCTTCGGCCGCGCCATCAGTCGCCCGCCCTATCCGTCGGGGCCACGATCCGCCGCGCGATGAACGCCTCGACATCCCCATCGCGGTAGCGGACGTTGTGCGACGAGAGTGCGACGAGCGGCAACCCGAGACCTCGGCTGCGCGCACGCTCTGTTCGCCAGTCGGCGAGCGTCCTGATCGGGATGCCCGTGTACTCCGCAAGCTCCTGCGGAGTCCAGAGGCGGGGGCGGTCGTCGCTCATACCAATGAGGTAGGCGGCACCACCCGCAGACCTCCAGCGACCCGTAGGACGGCCAAGAATCGAGTAAACGGACGGGTTCTCGGACAGCCGCAGCAGCGACCCCACCCATACTCACCATTGCACTTCCCTGTGTTTGCAGGGAAGTGTGAGCCTGCGGAACCCCCTCCGGTTCTCAGATCCTCAAGCCGAGCTGTACTTCGGCGTCTGATCTCCCAACGCACCGCGCAAGGCCCCGGCATCCGATCCCTGAATGCCGGGGCGTTCGGCGTTGCGGTGGGGGTTTGGCACGTGGGCACGGTCAGGGCTGGATGCCTCGCGCCCCAACTGCAAGGCATCCTGCGCGACACGCCGCCTGCGCGGCCCGATCGTCGGCGTGTCGCCGCCGCGGCCTTGCAGTTGCGGCGGCCGGGCGCGGGCTTACAACCGCGGC
This sequence comes from Microbacterium paulum, assembly GCF_015707995.1. Classification (GTDB taxonomy): domain Bacteria; phylum Actinomycetota; class Actinomycetes; order Actinomycetales; family Microbacteriaceae; genus Microbacterium; species Microbacterium paulum. The sequence continues at coordinate 30,963 of NZ_JAAGRY010000029.1, read as the reverse complement.
TGGGGCCTCACCCGTAGAAGAGCTTCTCGAAGTCGCGGCGCGCACGGCGCGCGGTGCGCAGCCACTCCTCCTCGACCAGCGTCGCGGACCGGGCCGGGTACTCCAGGAGCCGCCCGATGCCGTCGAGCTTGGCCCGGTCGGTCGGGAGCACATCGCTCGTCTGCCCCGACAGCAGGGTGTTCGCCGAGCGCAGCCGGCTCGCGAGACGCCACGATGCGGCCAGGCGCGCGGCCGCGGCATCCGGTACCAGGCCCGCCTGCCGCGCCGCTTCGAGCGCGTCGAGCGTCGACGTCGTGCGCAGACCCGGCAGCGCGTGCGCATGCGCGTGCTGCAGCAGCTGCACGAGCCACTCCACATCGCTGAGGCCGCCCGGCCCGAGCTTCACGTGCCGCGTGCGGTCGACGCCCTGCGGCAGGCGCTCGTTCTCGACGCGGGCCTTGATGCGTTTGATCTCGCGCAGATCCTGCACCGCGACGTGCGCCGGGTAACGCACCTCGTCGGCGATCGCCATGAAGCGGCGGATGAGGGTCACGCTGCCCGCGACGCCCCGCGCGCGCAGCAGCGCCTGCGCCTCCCACGACAGCGACCAGCGCCGGTAGTACTCGGCGTAGGAGTCCAGGGAACGCACGAGCGGGCCGTTCCGCCCCTCGGGACGCAGATCGGCGTCGAGGTCGAACGGCACGCGCTGGTCTTCGGAGTAGTTGCGCAGCCCCGCTACGAGCTGGCGCGACAGTTCGTGCGCCCGTTCGGGGTCGATCCCGTTCGCGTCGTACACGTAGAGCACGTCGGCGTCTGACCCGAATCCCAGTTCGCCGCCGCCGAAGCGGCCCATCGCGATCACCGAGAAATCGAGCGCCGCATCTTCGGGCGGCACGATCTCTCGCCGCACGGCCCGCAGGGTCGCCTGGATCGTGACCTCGCTGACCGTCGTGAGCCCCTCGGCGAGCTCTTCGATCGTGAGGGTGCCGAGGATCGCGCCGAACGCCAGGCGCAGCAGTTCACGGCGGCGCAGGTTCCGCACGGCGCGCATCGCGTCGCCGATGGTCTCGTGCCGCGTCTGGATCGCGCGCGCCTCCTCTTGCAGGGCGACGCCGCTGCGCGGCCGTAGCTGGTCTTCTGAATCGAGCCAGGCGACCGACTCGGGGATCCACTCCATCAGCTCGCCGATGTAGCGCGACCCCGACAACACGTGGGTGAGCCGTTCGGCCGCGCCCGACGAGTCGCGCAGCATGCGCAGGAACCAGGGCGTGTCGCCGAGGCGTTCGCTGATGCGCCGGTACGCGAGCAGGCCGTAGTCGGGGTCGACCCCGTCGGCGAACCAGCGGATCATGATCGGCATGAGGTGACGCTGGATGGTCGCCTTGCGGCTCAGCCCGCCGGTGAGCGCGCCGATGTGCCGCAGGGCACCGGCCGGGTCTCTGAAGCCGATCGCAGCGAGACGATCATGCGCCTGCGCCGTGGAGAGCTGCTGCTCTTCGGCGGGGAGAGCGGCCACTGCCGACAGGAGCGGCCGGTAGAACAGGCGCACGTGGATCTCGCGCACCTCGCGCTTGATCCCTTCCCAGAGCCCCCAGATGCCGGGACCGTCGGATGCCAGGTGCGACGCGCGCGCGAGCACCCGGAGCCCCTCCGGCGTCTGCGGCATGAGGTGGGTGCGACGCAGCTCCCGCAGCTGCATCCGGTGCTCGAGCACGCGCAGCATGCGGTAGTCGCGGGCGAACGCCGCGGCATCCATGCGCCCGATGTACCCCTCGGCGACGAGGGCCTCGAGCGCGTCGAGCGTGCCGCGCTGACGGATGCGGACGTCGGCGAGTCCGTGTACGAGCTGCAGCAGCTGCACCGTGAACTCGATGTCACGGATGCCACCGGGACCGAGCTTCAGCTGATACGGCACCTCGGCGGGCGGGATGAACTCCGTCACGCGCTCCCGCATGCGCTGCACGCTGTCGACGAAGTTCTCCCGCGCGGCGCTCGTCCACACCTTCGGTTGCAGCGCCTCGACATATGCCGCACCGAGCATGCGGTCGCCGGCGAGCGGACGCGCCTTGAGCAGCGCCTGGAACTCCCAGCTCTTCGCCCAGCGGTCGTAATAGGCCAGATGCGAGTCGAGGCTGCGCACGAGCGCTCCCTGCTTGCCCTCGGGGCGCAGGTTCGCGTCGACCTCCCACAGCGGCGGCTCGACCTCGATGCCCGAAATACCGCGCATCGTCTGCACGGCCAGGCGCGTCGCGATGTCGATGACGCGGCTCTCACCGATCTCTGCGACGAGGGCGTCGGTGCCGCCGCCGACGAAGATGACGTCGACGTCGCTGACGTAGTTGAGCTCGCGCGCCCCGGTCTTGCCCATGCCGATGATCGCGAGGCGCGTCGCGGCGACCTGATCGCGGGGGAAGAGCCCCGTGCCGGGTGCGCCGCCGGCCACGCGCGTGCGCGCGACGCTGAGGGATGCCTCGAGCGCGGCTCCCGCCGCATCGGCGAGAGCCGCGGCGACCGCGGGCAGCACCTCGACCGGGTCGGGAGCGGCGAGATCGAACACGGCGATCCGCGCGAGCAGGCGGCGGTAGCGGGTGCGGAGCGCCACCCACGCGCTCTCGTCGCCGCGCGCGGCAAACCCATCGGCATCCGCTTCGACCGCCGCGCGCAGCTCGGCGACCAGCTCGTCGCCGGTGGGCAGCGGCGTCGCCGCGGCGGGGAGGTGGGCCAGCTCGTCCGGGTGGCGCAGGTAGAAGTCCGCGAACCCGTTCGAGGCGCCCAGCAGCAACCACAGCGTCGCTCCCCCCCGACGCAGCGCCGCCGCGACGGCGGAGGCGTCGCGGCGTGCGATCCGTGCGAGGGCGGAGAGTGCGGCGTCGGGGTCGGCCGCACCGTCGGCGCCGACGAGGATCTCGTCGCGCGAGAGGGCCAGCGCGTCCGACAGCTCGCCCAGCAGCCGGTCGGCATCGCCGAGTTCACTGAAGCCGTCCCGCGCGAGCGCGGTACGGCCCGACGCCCGCTCGCCGGCCGACATGGCGGTTAGAGCATCTCCAGGTTGCTGTTCAGTTCGAAGGGCGTCACCTGGGCGCGGTATTCCTGCCACTCGCGGCGCTTGTTGAGCAGCACGTAGTTGAAGACCTGCTCGCCGAGCGTCTCGGCGACGAGCTCCGAGTCTTCCATGTACTCCAGCGCGTGGTCGAGGCTCGCGGGAAGCTGCGCGTAGCCGAGCGCGCGGCGCTCGGCGTCGGTCAGCGACCAGACGTTGTCTTCGGCCTCGGGCGGCAGCTCGTAGCCCTCCTCGATGCCCTTGAGGCCCGCGGCGAGCAGCAGCGCGTAAGCGAGGTAGGGGTTGGCCGCCGAGTCGAGCGCGCGGTACTCCACGCGCGTGGACTGCCCCTTGTTCGGCTTGTACATCGGCACGCGCACGAGCGCGGAGCGGTTGTTGTGGCCCCAGCAGATGAAGCTCGGCGCCTCGTCGCCGCCCCACAGCCGCTTGTACGAGTTCACGAACTGGTTCGTGACGGCGGCGATCTCGTTCGCGTGGGTCAGCAGGCCCGCGATGAACTGACGGCCGACCTTGGAGAGCTGGTACTGGGCGCCTTCTTCGTAGAACGCGTTGTGGTCGCCCTCGAAGAGCGACATATGCGTGTGCATGCCGCTGCCGGGCCTTCCCGAGAGTGGCTTGGGCATGAACGTCGCGTAGACGCCCTGCTCGATCGCGACCTCTTTGACGACCGTGCGGAACGTCATGATGTTGTCGGCGGTGGCGAGCGCGTCTGCGTAGCGCAGGTCGATCTCGTTCTGGCCGGGGCCGCCCTCGTGGTGGCTGTACTCGACCGAGATGCCGAGGTCTTCGAGCATGCGGACGCTGCGGCGGCGGAAGTCGTGCGCCGTGCCCCCGGGCACGTTGTCGAAGTAGCCCGCCGAGTCGACCGGCTCGGGACCGTCGGGCCCGAACGACGACGACTTCAGCAGGTAGAACTCGATCTCGGGGTGCGTGTAGAACGTGAACCCGGCATCGGCGGCCTTCGCGAGCGTGCGCTTGAGCACGTGACGCGGGTCGGCGACGGCCGGCTGTCCGTCGGGCGTCGTGATGTCGCAGAACATGCGCGCGGTCGGGTCGATCTCGCCCCGCCAGGGAAGGATCTGGAAGGTCGTCGGGTCCGGATGGGCGAGGAGGTCCGACTCGTACGAGCGGGTGAGACCCTCGATCGCCGAGCCGTCGAAACCGAGGCCCTCGGTGAACGCACCCTCGACCTCGGCGGGGGCGATCGCCACCGATTTGAGGGTGCCGATCACGTCGGTGAACCAGAGGCGGACGAACTTGATGCCCCGCTCCTCGATCGTGCGCAGTACGAAGTCCCGCTGCTTGTCCATCGCGTCCTCTCCCACACGGCCCGCGCACGCGCGACCGACTCGAAGGCCAGACTATCGGGCCGCCGTGCCCGCCTCGTCATCGCCGCTGGGCGAGCCCCAGGCATCCTCTGCAGCCTCTTCCTCCGCCCACGCGCGCGACCGTTCGGCGAGGAGTTTCGGGGCCGCTGCGGCCTCTTCTTCGGTGTCGAAGGGTCCGACGCGGTCGATGGCAGGCGACTCGAAGCCGCGCTCGACCTTTCCGGTCCTGAGGTTGTACCAGTACTTGTCTTCGCCGGCGAACATCGCGGGCTCCTTCCGGTGGGTCAGTATCGATCCTAACGAGCGGCCACGCACCGCCACAGGGGCGATCGTCGGCCCGGAGCCGATCTCGGTATGGTGGAGAGCATGACGACGAAGGCGACCCGAGCGGTCGGAGTGGATATCGGCGGCACGGGCATCAAGGCTGCCCTGGTGGAGCTTGAAGACGGCTCCCTGCTGAGCGAGCGCGTGAAGGTCGCGACGCCCACGGGCGCGGAACCCGACGACGTGCTCGCCGCCGTGAAGACGGTGCTCGGAACCCTCGGCGTGACCGATGCGGACATCCCGCTCGGCGTCGCGTTCCCCGCGATCGTGAAGCACGGTCGCACGCTTTCGGCGGCGAACGTCGCAGACACGTGGGTGGGCTTCGAGGCCGAGAAGTTCTTCGAGGACGGACTCGGCCGCGAGATCCACTTCGCCAACGATGCCGACGTCGCCGGTGTCGCCGAGGCCCGCTACGGAGCCGCTCGCGGCGTCGAGGGGCTCGTGCTGCTGACGACGCTCGGCACGGGCATCGGCACGGCGCTGCTGCACAACGGCGTACTGATCCCGAACTCGGAGCTCGGCCACCTGCAGCGCGCGAACAAGTCGACCGATTTCGAGAGGTGGGCGGCGTACTCCGCCGTCGAGCGTGAGCAGCTCAGCTGGCAGGAGTGGTCGAAGCGCCTGCAGAAGTACTATGACCACCTCGAGTTCGTGCTGAGCCCCGACCTGTTCATCGTCGGCGGCGGCGTCTCGAAGCACGCCGACGAGTTCCTGCCACTCCTGTCGCTGAACACCCCCATCGTGCCCGCGGTGCACCGCAACAACGCGGGGATCATCGGGGCGGCGGCGCTCGCCCTGGCGCACGACGACAGCTCCACGGTGTCGGAGGCCGAGCGCAGCCTCGTCACCGAGACCGACTGAGCAGGGCCCGCGCGTCTCGTGTCGTGACAACGCCTGTGACGACACGGGGTGAGGGGGCGAATGGGCCGGCCTGTACGCCGGGTTCTGTCCGGGATCACGCACGAGGCGTGATCCGTGGACGGTCATCTCTCTCGGCGACACGTTGCCGTGCCGCTCCAGCGGTCTACCCGGGGACTCGGCGAGCCGCGTCCACATCCCCTGTCTGACCTTGCTCCGGGCGAGGTTTACCATGCGGGTCGTGTCACCACGACCCCGGTGGTCTCTTACACCACCCTTTCACCCTTACCTCTTCGAAAAGAGGCGGTCTGCTCTCTGTGGCACTGTCTCGCGGATTGCTCCGGGTGGGTGTTACCCACCGCCCTGCCCTGCGGAGCCCGGACGTTCCTCGGTGCGGGTGACCCCGCCACGCGACCGTCCAGCCGACCCATTCGCCCGGTCAGTCTAGCTCTTCGCCGCATCGGGGCCGATGCGGAGGTCGAGCGGGAAGTCGATCGGAAAGCCGCCGAACAGCAGCGTCGCGGCCCGCGCGGCGCTCTGCCGCACCGCCTCGGCGACGGCCTCTGCCTGCTCCTTCGGGGTGTGCACGATGATCTCGTCGTGCAGGAAGAAGCACAGGTGCGCACGCTGCGAGAACACCGGGCCGGATGCCTCGGCCCGCGCGTCGTCCGACACCGGCGGGAGTGCGGCGAGTGAGGCGCGGAGGTCGGCGAGCCAGGCGAGCGCCCACTCGGCCGCGGTGCCCTGCACGATGAAGTTGCGGGTGAACCGGCCGCGGTCTCCGGCTGACCGGCGCGCGTGTGCACGGTCGGCGTCAGAGGCATCCGGCCCGCCGGCGCGGTCCTGCACCTCGCGCCACTGTGCATCGCCGGGGGCGCTCGACCGGCCGAGCCACGTCGTCACCGCACCACCGCCCTCGCCCGTGCGGGCCGCGGCGTCGACGAGCCCCATCGCGCGCGGGTAGGCACGGCGGAGCGCCGGCACGAGCCGGCCGCTCTCGCCGGTCGTCGCGCCGTACATCGCCCCGAGCATGGCGATCTTCGCGTCGGCGCGCGTCGAGATCGCCCCAGAGGCGACGATCCCGTCGTAGAGGTCGCGACCCCGCGCCGCCTCGGCGAGGGCGAGGTCGCCCGACATCGCCGCGAGCACGCGCGGCTCGAGCTGTGCGACGTCGGCGACCACGAGCGTCCACCCCGGGTCGGCGCGCACCGCGGGCCGCAGCTGACGCGGCAGTTGCAGCGCTCCCCCACCCGACGACGCCCACCGCCCGGTGACGACCCCTCCGGGCACGTACACGGGGCGGAACCGGCCGTCGCCCGCCCACTCGTCGAGCCACGCCCAGCCGTTCGCGCTCTGCAACCGCGTGAGCTTCTTGTACGCCAGCAGCGGTGCGATCACCGGGTGGTCGTACTCGGCCAGCTCCCACCGGCTCGTCGACCGCGCCAGCACGCCGGCGCGGTGCAGACTCCGCAGCAGCTTCGGCTGCGAGTCGAGACTCGCCGCCTCGTCGCCGAGCGCCGAGCGGACGACGGCCGCGAACTCTTGCACGCGCGCCGGCGCGGTGCCCGCGGGCGGACGCGGCCCGAGCGCCGCCTCGAGGATGCCTTCGTGCACCTCGATGCTCCACGGCACACCGGCCGCGTGCAGTTCGGCCGCGAGCAGCGCCCCCGCCGACTCTGCGGCGAGCAGCAGCCGCAGCCGGCCCGGGTCGTTCGAGGCGGCCACCGCCGCCTGCTGACGAAGGAACTCCGCGAGCACGTCGTCGATACCGTCCGGCACGCCGACAGGGAGAGCCTCGCCGTCGTCGAGGTCGAACAGCGCCGGCCCGCGCGGCGAGGGCGCGGCCGCCGAGGTATCCGTCGGCGCGGCATCCCATCGCGCCTCGGCGCGCAGCGCCTCCGACGCACTCGCCGGCACGAGCGTGCTCGCCCGCACAATCGCGTGGCACAGCCGGAGGTCATGGGCGCGAGCGATCTCGACGCCGTCCGCGAGCAGTGCGGCGTACCAGCGCGTCGTGTCACTCCACACCCAGCGCACTGCAGTGGGCGTGGTGGATGCCTCGGCCACCCAGTCGGCCTCGCTCAGCCGCGCGCGGCGCTGCTCGACGAGGTCTACCGCGAGATCGACGACGACCACCGCACCGGCGTCGCGTCCGACCACCCGCCACCGGACCGGGTCGACGGCGGTCACGGCCGCCGTCGGATCACAGGCCCGATTCGTCGGTGCGCACGAGGATCGCGCCGCACTCGGGGCACATCACGACATCGTCGGGGGCGGCCTGACGCAGGGTCTGCAGATCGGTGCCCGACAGCACCATGTGGCAGGCCTCACACGCCTTTCGGCGGAGCAGGCCCGCTCCGACGCCGCGCGCCGCGATGCGGTCATAGGCGGCGAGAAGATCGTCGGGCACGCGCGCGGCGACGGCCTCGCGGTCTCGCGTCGCGGCCTCCCACGTGGCGGTCGCGGCCGCCACGGCGGCCTTGCCGTCGCTGCTCGCCTGAGCACCGGCCGCGTTGATCTCGGCGATCACGGCCTCTTGCGCGGCGACCGCGGCGTCGGCGGTCTCGAGACGCTCCATGATGACGAGCTCGGCGTCTTCGAGGTCGCTCTTGCGCTTGGCAAGAGACTCGAGCTCGTGCTCGAGCCCCTGCGCCTCTTTCACGTTCGAGGTCGACGCGAGCCGCTCGGTGTCGCGCGCGGCGCGCGCGTCGACGAGAGCCACGTCGGATTCGAGCCGGCCGAGCTCGGCGCGGGCGTCGTCGCGCTCTCCGAGCAGACCGGTCAGCACGGCCGACTCGGACTGACGCTGCGCGAGCAGTTCGTTCACGCGGGCCGTCTGCGCGGGATTGCGACGCTGATGATCGGCGGAACGGATGGTCGCGTCGAGGCTCGCGACCTCGATCAGGAGGAGCTGGTCGGCGGGGCGGGCTTTCACCCGTCCAACCTACCGCGCCCACCCGACCTCGGCCCCTCCCACCCCTTACCGCGCCCGAGCGAGGCCGCTAGCATGTGGCATCTGATGCCCGACGGCCACCGCCGCGAGGAGGACTCATGAGCGTGATGCGCACGAAGTCGGTCGAGCGATCGATCGCCGACACCGAAGAGCCCGAGTTCCGGCTGAAGAAGTCGCTTTCGGCCCTCGACCTCACGATCTTCGGCGTCGGCGTCGTGATCGGCGCCGGCATCTTCACCCTCACCGGGCGTGCGGCGCACGAGGTGGCGGGCCCCGCGATCGTCTTGAGCTTCGTCGTCGCGGCGATCGCCTGCGCGCTTGCAGCGATGTGCTACGCCGAGTTCGCGTCGACGGTGCCCGTGTCGGGATCGGCCTACACGTTCTCGTACGCCTCGCTCGGCGAGCTATTCGCGTGGATCATCGGGTGGGACCTCATCCTCGAGATGTTCCTCGGCGCGTCGGTCGTCGCGCAGGGGTGGAGCGCGTATCTCGGCGCGCTCATGGCGCAGCTCGGCGCGCCGATCCCCGCCGCGATCGGCTACGGCGGCACGGTCGACGTGATGGCGATCGTGCTGGTGCTCGTGCTCGGGGCGCTCATGACCCTCGGCATCCGTGAATCGATGCGCGTGAACCTCGTGCTCGTCGGGGTGAAGCTGTTCATCGTGCTGTTCGTGATCGTCGCGGGCATCATGTTCATCAACCCCGCCAACTACTCGCCGTTCATCCCCGATGCGGCCCCGAAAGAGGCCGCGACCGGGCTCACCCAGCCGCTGCTGCAGTTCCTCGCCGGCATCGAGCCGACCGCGTTCGGCGTCGGCGGCATCTTCGCGGGTGCGGCACTCGTCTTCTTCGCCTACATCGGCTTCGACGTCGTCGCCACGACCGCCGAAGAGACGAAGAACCCGCAGCGCGACATGCCCATCGGCATCATCGCCTCGCTCGCGATCTGCACCCTGCTCTACTGCGCCGTCGCCTTCGTGGTGACCGGCATGGTGCGCTACGACCAGCTCGACCCCGCGGCGGCGCTCGCGAACGCCTTCGCCTATCACGGTCAGGGCTGGATGGCGACGGTCATCTCGGCCGGCGCCGTCGCCGGCCTGACGACGGTCGTGCTGACGCTCTTGATCGGCGCCACGCGCATCATCTTCGCGATGGCGCGCGACCACCTGCTGCCCGGCGCGCTCGCCAAGGTGCACCCGACGCGGCGCACCCCGTGGGTCATCTCGATCATCGTCACCGTGGTCGTCGCCGTCGTCGCGGGGTTCACCCCCGTCGGCATCCTCGAAGAGATGGTCAACATCGGCACGCTGTCGGCGTTCGTGCTCGTCTCGATCGGCGTAGTCGTGCTCCGCCGCACGCGCCCTGACCTCAAGCGCGGCTTCCGCGTGCCGTGGAGCCCGTTCCTACCGCTCCTGTCGGCCGCGATCTGCACCTACCTCATGCTCAACTTGACGGTCGAGACGTGGCTTCGGTTCCTCGTCTGGCTCGCGATCGGGCTCGTCATCTACTTCGCCTACTCGCACCGCCACTCGCGCCTCGGCAAAGACGACGGCACGTACCTCAACCCGGCCGAGCCGCGTGTCGTCGGGCGCGACTCGTAGACTGGAGCGGTCAGGGCCTTTAGCTCAGCTGGTAGAGCGCCACGTTTACACCGTGGATGTCGTCGGTTCGATCCCGGCAGGGCCCACCACACCCACGCCTTCCCCGCGCGCCCGCCCCCGAGGCGATTGTGACTAGGCTTGTGCGGGATGCGTTGTCGTCGCCATACAAGAGCCGCACGCTTCCACAGCCCCATCCCTGGCATGATCTGCCAGATGACGAAAGGTGTCTCGTGACGGTCAACGATCAGGATCCGTATTCGCAGGGCCCGCAGGACAGCGACCCCGAAGAGACCGGCGAGTGGGCCGAGTCGCTGCAGCAGCTCGTCGACGCCAAGGGCGCCGGCCGTGGTCGCGAGATCATGCTGAGCCTGCTCAACAAGTCGCACGAGCTGCAGCTGAACGTGCCGCAGGTGCCGGTCACCGACTACATCAACACGATCGCCCCCGAGAACGAGCCGGAGTTCCCCGGCGACGAAGAGCTCGAGCGCCGCTACCGCCGGTGGATCCGCTGGAACGCCGCGATCACCGTGCACCGCGCGCAGCGCCCGGGCATCGGCGTGGGCGGCCACATCTCGACCTACGCATCGTCGGCCTCGCTCTACGAAGTCGGCTTCAACCACTTCTTCAAGGGTCTCGACGACCCCTCCGGCGGCGACCAGATCTTCATCCAGGGCCACGCCTCCCCCGGCATCTACGCGCGCTCCTTCCTCGAAGGGCGCCTCAGCGAGGAGCAGCTCGACGGCTTCCGCCAGGAGAAGTCGAAGGCTCCCCTCGGCATCCCGTCCTACCCGCACCCGCGGCTCATGCCGGAGTACTGGCAGTTCCCCACGGTGTCGATGGGACTCGGCCCGATCAACGCCATCTATCAGGCGATGACCAACAAGTACCTCACCAACCGCGGTGTCAAAGACCTGTCGAACTCGCACGTGTGGGCCTTCCTCGGCGACGGCGAGATGGACGAGGTCGAATCGCGCGGTCAGCTGCAGGTGGCGGCCAACGAGGGCCTCGACAACCTGACCTTCGTCGTCAACGCGAACCTGCAGCGCCTCGACGGTCCGGTGCGCGGCAACGGCAAGATCATCCAGGAGCTCGAGGCGTTCTTCCGCGGTGCGGGTTGGAACGTCATCAAGGTCGTCTGGGGCCGTGGCTGGGACGACCTGCTGCGCCGAGACGTCGACGGCGCGCTCGTGCGCCTGATGAACACCACACCCGACGGCGACTTCCAGACCTATCGCGCCGAAGACGGCAAGTTCATCCGCGACCACTTCTTCGGTCGCGACGAGCGCACCGCGGCGATGGTCAAAGACCTGAGCGACGACTACATCTGGGGCGGCCTGCGCCGCGGCGGCCTCGACTACCAGAAGCTCTACGCCGCCTATAAGGCCGCCGTCGAGCACAAGGGCCAGCCGACCGTCATCCTCGCCAAGACAATCAAGGGCTACGGCCTCGGGCACCACTTCGAGGGCCGCAACGCGACCCACCAGATGAAGAAGATGACGCTCGAGGACCTCAAGCACTTCCGCGACTCGATGCGCATTCCGATCTCGGACGCGCAGCTCGAGGAGAACCCGTACCTGCCGCCCTACTTCAACCCGGGCCTCGAGGACGAGACGATCCAGTACATGGTCGAGAAGCGCCGCTCGCTCGGCGGCTTCCTGCCCGAGCGTCGCACCCACCACGTGCCTATCACCCTTCCCGACGACAGCGCCTACGCGCTGCCGAAGAAGGGCTCGGGCACGCAGGAGATCGCCACGACCATGGCATTCGTGCGTCTGCTGAAAGACCTGCTGCGCTCGACGGACTTCGGCAACCGGATCGTCCCGATCATCCCCGATGAGGCGCGCACGTTCGGCCTCGACGCGTTCTTCCCGACGGCGAAGATCTACAACCCGAACGGCCAGAACTACACCTCGGTCGACCGCGAACTGCTCCTGGCCTACAAAGAGAGCCCGCAGGGCCAGATCATGCACGTCGGCATCAACGAGGCCGGCGCACTGGCAGCGTTCACCGGCACGGGCACCGCGTACTCGACCCACGGCGAGCCGCTCATCCCGGTGTACATCTTCTACTCGATGTTCGGGTTCCAGCGCACGGGCGACGCCCAGTGGGCGGCGGGCGACCAGATGGCACGCGGCTTCATCATGGGCGCGACCGCCGGGCGCACGACGCTGACCGGTGAAGGCCTGCAGCACGCCGACGGCCACTCGCACCTGCTGGCATCCACGAACCCGGCGACGGTGTCGTACGACCCCGCCTACGGGTACGAGATCGCGCACATCGTGCGCTCGGGCCTCGACCGCATGTACGGCGGCAACCACCCCGACCCGAACGTCATGTACTACATCACCCTCTACAACGAGCCGATCGTGCAGCCGGCCGAGCCGGAGGGCGTGGATGCCGAGGGGATCGTCCGCGGCATCCACCGCGTCTCCGAGGGCGGGTTCAACGACGGCCAGAGCGAGGGCCACCGCGTGCAGCTGCTCGGTTCGGGCGTCGGCGTGCCGTGGGTCCTCGAGGCGCAGCAGCTGCTGCGCGACGACTGGGGCATCGCGGCCGACGTCTGGTCGGTCACGAGCTGGACGGAACTGCGCCGCGACGGCCTCGCCGCCGACGAGCACAACTTCCTGCACCCGCTCGACGAGCCGCGCACCGCGTACCTCACCGAGAAGCTGCGGGGCGCTCAGGGCCCGGTCATCGCGGTCAGCGACTACATGCGCGCCGTGCAGGACCAGATCCGCGAATGGGTGCCGAACCGCTTCGTGAGCCTCGGAGCCGACGGCTTCGGGTTCTCCGACACGCGCGCCGCCGCACGTCGCTTCTTCAAGATCGACGGACCGTCGATCGTGGTGCGTGCGCTGCAGGCGCTCGCCGAAGAGGGACTCGTCGACCGGTCGCTGTCGGCGCAGGCGATCGAGAAGTACCGCCTGTACGACGTGACGGCGGGAACGACGGGCAACGCGGGCGGCGAGAGCTGACCGGCTCGATGCCCGCCCGCCCCACCCCCCAGGAGAAGGCGGAGACCCTCGCGTGGCTGCGGCGGATCTCCGGCGACCTGGCGACGGCCACGATCAAACGGCTCGAAGAGTCGCTGCCGTGGTACGCCGACATGCCGCCGGCGCGCCGGTCGGCCGTGGGACTCGTGGCGCAGGCGGGCATCGCCTCGTTCATCCAGTGGTACGAAGATCCGGGGTCGACACCGTGGATCGCGGCCGACATCTTCGCCGCCGCCCCGCGTGAGCTGCTGCGCAGCGTCAGCCTGACCCAGACGCTGCAGCTCATCCGCGTGACGGTGGCTGTCACCGAGGAGCGCGTCGCGGGGCGGGCCGAAGACCTGCGCGAGAGCATTCTGCTCTTCTCCCGCGAGGTGGCGTTCGCGTCGGCCGACGTCTACGCCCGGGCGGCTGAGGCCCGCGGACTGTGGGATGCCCGGCTCGAGGCCCTCGTCGTCGACTCGATCCTGACCGGTGAGGCCGACGAAGAGCTGCCGAGCCGGATCGCCGCGCTCGGCTGGCACGGCCACGGCGAGGTCGCGGTGCTCGTGGGCACGACTCCCCCGCAGTTCGACGTCGACCAGCTGCGCCGCATGGCGCGCAAGATGGGCGTCGACGTACTGATCGGCGTGCAGGGGTCGCGGCTCGTGCTCGTCATCGGTCGCGCCGATGCGCCGGCGGGCGAAGAACCGCGCTCCGAACTGTCGTTCTCCGAGATCGCGACGCGGCTCGAGCCCGGTTTCGGCACCGGGCATCTTGTGCTCGGCCCGACCGTGCCGGCCCTCGTCGACGCCGGCCAGAGCGCCCGTGCGGCGCTCGCCGGTTTCGCCGTCGCGGGAGCATGGCGCGGAGCCCCGCGCCCCGTCGAGGCCGACGACCTGCTGCCCGAGCGGGCGCTCGCGGGCGACACAGCGGCCAAGGCGACGCTCGTCGAGCGGATCTATCGCCCCCTGCAGGCGCATTCCTCCGACCTCGTGACGACGCTCTGGAGCTACCTCGACAACGGCCGGTCGCTCGAGGCGACCGCGCGCGAGCTGTTCGTGCACCCGAACACCGTACGCTACCGCCTCAAGCGCGTCTCGGACGTGATCGGGTGGGATGCCACGGGGCCGCGCGAAGCCCTCATCCTGCAGACGGCGCTCATCATCGGCTCGATCGGCACCGAAGTGACCCGCCGCCGCTCGGGCATGCGCCGCTCCTCCTGATCAGGCGCCCTGATCGCGCGCGGGCGCTTCGGAGTATGTTGTGCATTACGCACAAGGCATCCGGCGTTTCTTGTGACATGACCCCCAGCAGTTCTCGACAGATCTTGGCAGGATAGAGCAGTGATCATCACCGTCTTCCCTGGGCAGGGCGCACAGACCCCCGGGTTCCTCGAACCGTGGCTCGCCGTTCCCGGCGTTCGCGAACGCCTCGAGCGGTACTCCGCCGACAGCGGCGTCGACCTCATCGCAGCGGGCACCGAGTGGGATGCGGACCAGATCCGCGACACCCAGGTCGCCCAGCCGCTGATCGTCGCCGCGAGCCTCGTGTCGTATGCGGCGCTGACGGATGCCGCGGGCGCCGAACCCGACGGCGTCGCCGGTCACTCCGTCGGCGAGATCGCCGCGCTCGTCGCGGCGGGCGTGCTGAGCGATGACGACGGCATGCGCCTCGTGGGGCTCCGCGGACGCGCGATGGCCGAGGCGGCCGCCGCCGCACAGACCGGCATGAGCGCGATCATCGGCGGCGACCGCGACGCCGTGCTGGCGCGCCTCGCCGAGCTCGACCTCACCCCCGCGAACCACAACGGCGCCGGTCAGATCGTCGCCGCCGGCACGCTCGACGCTCTCGCCGCTCTCGCCGAGAGCCCGGTCGCGGGCACCCGCGTGATCCCGCTCCAGGTCGCGGGCGCCTTCCACACCCGGTTCATGGCGCCCGCCGTAGACAGCCTGCGCGCCGCCGCGGCGGGCGTCGAGGCATCCGACCCCGCTCTCGCCCTCTGGTCGAACAGCGACGGCGAGCCGGTCGCCTCGGGCCGCCGGGCGCTCGACCTGCTCGTCGCGCAGGTAGCCTCGCCCGTGCGCTGGGACCTCAGCATGGAATCGTTCGCCGCCCACGAGGTGACGGGCATCATCGAACTCGCTCCGGCCGGCACGCTCGTCGGCCTCGCCAAGCGCGCCCTGCGGGGTGTGCCCACCGTCGCGGTGAAAACCCCCGACGACCTCGCGGCAGCCGCCGCTCTGCTGACAGGAGAAGGCGCGTGAGCACCTCGACCATCCGACCCGCGCTCCACCAGCCCACCGGCCCCGCGCACACCCGCATCTACGCCTATGGCGCCGCGCGCGGCGAGAAGATCGTCCCCAACGACGACCTGGTCGGTCCCATCGACTCGAGCGACGAGTGGATCCGTCAGCGCACCGGCATCGTCACCCGCACGCGGGCCAACGCCGAGACGACGGCGATCGAACTGTCGACGGATGCCGCGGCTGAGGCCATCGCGCGCTCTGGCGTCGACCCCGCCGACATCGACGCGGTCATCGTCGCCACGATCTCGAACCCCAAGCAGACCCCGTCGGTCTCGGCGATCGTCGCCGACCGGGTGGGCGCGAACCCCGCTGCGGCGTACGACGTCAACGCCGCGTGCGCGGGCTTCGCCTACGCCGTCGCGCAGGCCGACGCCCTCATCCGCGGCGGCGCCGCGCACTACGCCGTCGTCGTCGGCGCCGAGAAGCTCAGCGACGTCGTCGACCCGACCGACCGGTCGATCTCGTTCCTCCTCGGCGACGGGGCGGGCGCGGTCGTGATCGGGCCGAGCGACTACGCCGGCATCGGCCCGACGATCTGGGGCTCCGACGGCTCGAAGTCAGACGCCGTCGGCATGAACCACACCCTCGTCGAGTTCCGCGACGGGCTCGCCCCGTGGCCGACGCTCCGGCAAGAAGGCCCGACGGTCTTTCGCTGGGCGGTGTGGGAGATGGTGAAGGTCGCCCGTCAGGCGCTCGAGGCCGCCGGTGTCGAGGCATCCGACCTCGCCGCCTTCGTACCCCACCAGGCCAACATGCGCATCATCGACGAGTTCGCCAAACAGCTCGGCCTGCCCGAGTCGGTCGTCATCGCGCGCGACATCGAGACGACCGGCAACACGTCGGCCGCGTCGATCCCGCTCGCGACGCACCGCCTGCTCGAGGAGCACCCCGAGGTCTCGGGCGGACTCGCCCTGCAGATCGGCTTCGGCGCCGGCCTCGTGTTCGGCGCCCAGGTGATCGTGCTCCCGTGAGCGCGCACCGCCCACACCTAGACTGATCCAGGACCTTCGCCGGTCCGCGTCCTCGGTGACACCCACCGCGATACACCCCGAAAACAAGGAGAATCCCATGGCATTCAGCAACGACGAGGTCCTCGCCGGGCTCGCCGAGCTCATCACCGACGAGACGGGCATCTCGGCCGACGAGGTCGCCCTCGAGAAGTCGTTCACCGACGACCTCGACATCGACTCGATCTCGATGATGACGATCGTCGTCAACGCCGAGGAGAAGTTCGGCGTGACGATCCCCGACGAAGAGGTCAAGAACCTCAAGACCGTCGGCGACGCCGTCACCTTCATCACCACCAACCAGGGCTGACCCGCCGGGCATCACCCTGCCGACCGGCCTGACCGGTGGGGGCATCGCCCCCACCGGAGCACCCCCACATCCTCGTGAGGACACCATGAGCAACCCCCGCATCGTCGTCACCGGCATCGGCGCGTCCAGCCCCATCGGCGGCACCGCCCCCGAGAGCTGGTCGGCGCTGCTGGCCGGCGCCTCCGGCGCGCGCACGCTCGAATACGACTGGGTCGAGCAGTACAACCTGCCGGTCACGTTCGCCGCGCAGGCGGCCGTGCGGCCCGACACCGTGCTGGAGCGCCCCGTCGCCAAGCGCCTCGACCCGTCGTCGCAGTTCGCGCTCGTCGCGGCCCTCGAGGCGTGGGCCGATGCCGGATCGCCTGAGGTCGACCCGGAGCGGCTCGGCGTCGACTTCGCGACCGGCATCGGGGGCCTCTGGACCCTGCTCGACGCGTGGGACATGCTGCGCGAGAAGGGCCCGCGGCGCGTGCTGCCGATGACGGTGCCCATGCTCATGCCGAACGCCGCGGCGGGAAACCTGTCGCTCCACTTCGGCGCCCGCGCCTATGCGCGGACCGTTGCGAGTGCGTGCGCGTCGAGCACCGAGTCGATCGTCAACGCCGTCGAGCACCTGCGCGCGGGCCTCGCCGACGTCGTGATCGCGGGCGGCACCGAATCGGTGATCCACCCCGTCACGATCGCGTCGTTCTCGTCGATGCAGGCGCTGTCCAAGCGCAACGACTCGCCCGAGACCGCCTCGCGACCCGGCAGCATCGACCGCGACGGATTCGTCATGGGCGAGGGCGCCGCCGTGCTGATCCTCGAAACCGAAGAGCACGCCAAGGCGCGCGGCGCGAAGATCTACGCGGCCGTCGTCGGCGGCGGCGTCACGGCCGACTCGTACCACATCACCGCGAACGACCCCGAGGGCTGGGGCGCGGCGCGCGCCGTCAAGATGGCGCTCGAGATGGCGGATGCCTCACCCGACGACGTCACGCACATCAACGCGCACGCGACGTCGACCCCGGTGGGCGACCCGAACGAGTACGTCGCTCTGCACCACGTGTTCGGCGACCGGATCGGCGAGATCCCGGTGTCGGCGACCAAGGCATCCACCGGTCACCTCCTCGGCGGCACCGGTGCGCTCGAGGCGATCTTCACGGTGCTGGCGCTCCGCGACCGCGTCGCGCCGCCGACGATCAACCTCACCGAGCAAGACCCCGCGGTGCCGTTCCTCATCTCGGGCGACCCGCAGCCGCTCGGCGACGGGCCGCAGCTCGCGATCAGCAACTCGTTCGGCTTCGGCGGACACAACGCCGTGGCGGCCTTCGCCTCGGTGTGAGTCCCCTCCCCCGCACGTGACAGGGCCCCTCCGCGAAGCCAGCGGAGGGGCCCTGTTCGGGTGAGGCGGGCGGTACGCGATCCCCATCCCCGGGAAGCCGTCCGAGGTGGGTACGAGCGCTCCCGCGCCGCCTGGTCTGTGTGAAGTTTCTCGTCGTGCGCGTGCGGTGCCGCTCAGCCGACCTTGTGCAGCCAGACGACGGGGGCGTCGTCGCTCGCGTGCCGGAACGGTTCGAGCTCTTCGTCCCACGCGGTACCGAGCGCGACCTGCAGTTCGCGCTGCAGCTCCATCGCGTCGCCCGCGGCGATCTCCATCGCGTAGCGCACGCGGTCTTCGCCGATCACGATGTTGCCGACCGTGTCGGTCTGCGCGAAGTGGATGCCGAGGCCGGGTGTGTGCAGCCACCGACCGCCGTCGCTGCGCGGTGTGGGGTCTTCACTCACCTCGAAGCGCAGGTGCTCCCAGCCGCGGATCGCGGTGGCGAGAGCGGCGCCGGTGCCGGCGGGGCCCTCCCAATAGAACTCCGCACGACGACTGCCGGCGAGCACGGGCTGGTCGGCCCAATCGAAGTTGACGGCACGCCCGAGAGCACGCCCGACCGCCCACTCGAGGTGGGGGCACAACGCTCTCGGCGCCGAGTGAATGTAGATCACTCCGCGCGCCGGTGTCGTCGACGTGACAGATGGGGTCGACGTGGTCGCCATCACGATTCTCCGTTTCTTCAGGTACGTCTTCCCCTACGACCTGGGTGCCGGAGTGTGCGGCGGGATATGCGGTTGTGCGCCCATTATGACCGATGCCACGCGGGAATGACAACCGTGTCATCACGGACGGGAGTAGGGCGGGTGGGACTTGAACCCACGATCGTCGGGTTATGAGCCCGCTGCCTTGACCAGCTTGGCCACCGCCCCCTGCCCGGTGCGACGAATGCGCACCGGCGCCATCGAGTCTACCGAGGCCGCGGATCGTCGCGATCGCGCACGGGCGGCTCGGGCCAGACGCGCGAGACGGCCTGCGTGATCCGCTCGGAGTTCGTGCGCTGCGGACCGGCCTGGTTGTCGCTGCCCCGCACGATGGGGATCTCTTGACTGTGCGAGACCACCTCGGGGTGGTAGCGCGCGAGCTGGAACACTCCGGTGACGGCGAGGGCGCCGGCCGCGGCGAACCCGAAGTACGCCCCCCACGGCGCGTGCTCGGCCTCGCGAAGCACGATGAGCCCGATGAGGACCGCCACAATCGGGTCGATCACGGTGAGGCCGGCGATCACCAGGTCGGGCGGGCCCGAGGCATACGCCGTCTGCACGAAGTAGGCGCCGATGCCGGTGCCGGCGAGCAGGGCCACGACGCAGAGGATCGTCAGCCACTCGAAGTCGCCGCTCTGGATGCGGCTCAGCACGACCTTGGCGAGGGTCGCCACGAAGCCGTACATGATGCCGGCCGCGACGATGTAGAACAGAGCGCCGACCCGGGTGCGCAGCCACAGCCACAGGGCCGTGAGACCGGCCGCGATCACGAGCAGAACGATCAGTATCGTGATGATCTGGCCGTCGGAGATGGGCGTCTCGGTCGCGTAGACCGCGGCGATCGTCACGAAGATGAAGATGCCGCCGATGCACAGCGCGATCGCGGTGATCGAGCGCCGGGTCGGCTTGTGGCCGCTGATGCGCGCGTTCAGCAGCGTCGTGATGACGAGGGAGACGGCCCCGAGAGGCTGCACCAGGATGAGCGGTGCGAAAGACAACGCCGCCAGCTGGCAGACGATCGCGAGCCCCAGCATGACAGTGCCCGACACCCACGAGGGGCGGCGCAGCAGACTCCACATCTGACCGCCGGTGAGGCCCGCGCCGCCGTCGATCTTCGACAGCCGCTCGACCTTCTGCACGCCGCGGTGCTGGTATTGGGCGCCGAACGACATGAACACGGCGCCGAGGAGGGCGAGCGGGATGCCGATGAGGATGCCGGGGTCTTTGAAGACACCGACCAGCTGGTCGGTCACGTCTCCGAGGTCGGCGAAGGCATCCACTCCTCGACACTAACCGGCTGGGCCCCTCGGTAGGCTCAAGGCGTGGCCGTACTTCCGATTCGCATCATGGGCGATCCCGTGCTGCACGCCCCCGCACACCCTGTCGCAGAGATCACCGACGAGATCCGTGAGCTCGTCGCCGACATGTTCGAGACGATGGATGCCGCGCCCGGCGTCGGCCTCGCGGCCCCCCAGGTGGGCGTCGCGCTGCGCATCTACACGTACACGTACCCCGATGACGACGGCACCCCGTGGCGCGGCGTCATCATCAACCCGGAACTGTGGATGGTGCCGCTCGACCCCGGCGCACCCGATCCCGACGATGAGTCGGAGGGGTGTCTGTCGTTCCCCGGTGAACGCTTCGCGCTGCGCCGCTCCGACCGGGTGATCGTCACCGGCACCGACCTCGACGGCGAACCCGTGCGTATCGAGGTCGACGGCTGGCGGGCGCGCATCATGCAGCACGAGTTCGACCACCTCGACGGCACGCTCTACATCGATCGCCTCGACGACGGCGACTGGAAGACCGTGCAGAAGATCGCCCGCAAGCGCGGCTGGGGGCGCCCCGGCGCCTCGTGGACCCCGGGTGTCGATGACCTCGACGCGTGATCCGGTGGCGCTGCTCTCGCCGCGCGGGTTGTGGTCACTTGTGGTGGCATCCACCGGCCCGAGCCCGCCACAACTGGCCACAAGTGGCCAAGCCGCGCGCGTCGGAGCGGCGCGATGAGGGATGCCTCGGGCAACAGGCCCGCCGCCAGCGCGCCCGGCGCACCCGAGCACTCCAGCAGCACGTCGCAGTCCTCGTGACCGGGGCCGGGTTCGACCGCCCCCGCGTGCTCGGTGCGCAGTCCGAGGCGCTCGGCGACGCCGAGGCGGTACTCGGAGATGTCAGAGACGACGACGTCGCTCGCGCCCAGCGCCCGCGCGACCTGCGCCGCGAGGATCCCGACCGGACCCGCACCGACCACGCGGACCCGGTCGCCCGCCTTCAGGCCGGCGCGGTGCGCCGCCCAGATCCCGACCGACAGCGGCTCGCACATCGCGGCCGCCTCCATCGACATCGAATCCGGGATGCCGAACAGGTTGCGCTCGTCGATGACGAGGTTCTGGATCAGCGCGCCGTCGTACGGCGGCGTGGCCAGGAAGCGCAGGTCGGGGCAGAGGTGGTAGTCGCCGGCGTGGCAGTCCGCGCAGTCCCGGCAGGGCGTGCCGGGCTCGATCGCCACGCGGTCGCCGACCTGCACCCGGGTGACCGCCTCGCCCACGGCGACGACCTCGCCGGCCGCTTCGTGGCCGAGGATGATCGGCCCGTCGACGATCTAGTCGCCGATGCGCCCGATGCGGTAGTAAGCGGTGTCCGAACCGCAGACGCCGACGGCGCGCACGCGCACCTCGCGCGGCCCCGGTTCGCGCAACGGCACCTCCTGCACCTCGATGCGCCCGAGTTCGGGCATCACAGCAGCCAGGTTCGACATGTTCACCTCCGGGTCACGGCCGAGTCGCCGTCCTTCTCACGCTAGTGAAGCGCTCGCTTTGCGGGGTGGCTGTGCTCAGATGTGCACCTCGCCGCCCGCCCTCACCCCACCCCACCGCTGTCCACCACCCCACCGGTTTCGAATCGCTCATATTGCTGTGTTTCCGGCCAGAACACAGCAATATGAGCGATTCGAAACCCGGAGGTGGGTGGGTGAGGGCCGGAGGGAAGGCCGGGGACGGGGGCGCGACCGCGGATTGGTATCGTTCAGGGGGACGCCGGGAGGGTCAGTGGTGGAGCAGCCGGAGGACGCGCGCGTGTGGCGCGCGCCGTCGATCGTCGACGTCGCACGTGAGGCCGGGGTCTCGGCGCAGACCGTCTCTCGCGTCGCCAACGGCATGGACATCGTGCGTCCGGTCACCCGCGACAAGGTGCTCGCGGCCATGGACCGGCTCGGCTACCGGCCGAACTCCGCCGCGCGCGCTCTGAAGACCGGCAGGTTCCGCACCCTCGGCGTGATCATGTCCGAGCTCTCCAGCTACGGCAACACCCGAACGCTGGAGGCGTTCGCCAGCGAGGCGTCCAAGGCCGGCTACTCGCTCGCGCTCACCCCGCTGTGGACCATCGCGCAGGCGGGCCTGACCGGCGCGCTCACCCGGATCGCCGACCAGGCGGTCGACGGGCTCATCGTGGTGCTCGAAGAGCATGAGCTGCTGAAGTCCGACCTGAAGCGCATCGCCAAGATCCCCACGGTCGTCGTCACCGCCGGCCGCTCGCATCCCTACGTCGCGATCGACACCGATCAGGCGCAGGGCGCCCGGCTGGCCACCGAGCACCTCCTTTCACTCGGGCACGAGACGGTCTGGCACGTCCGCGGACCCGAGCGCTCGCACGGCGCCAGGGACCGCGCGCAGGCTTGGGCCGACACGCTCCGCGAGCACGGCCGCGTGGTGCCCCCGGTCATGCCGGGTGACTGGAGCCCGGCATCCGGTTACGCGGCGGGGAAGCGACTGGCAGCCGACCCCGCGGTGACGGCGATCTTCGCGTCCAACGACGCGATGGCGCTGGGAGCCATGCGCGCACTGCACGAGGCCGGACGCGACGTCCCCGGCTCGGTCAGCGTCGTCGGCTTCGACGACATGGAGCTCTCCGCCGACTTCCGGCCGCCGCTGACCACGGTGCACCAGTACTTCGACCGTGTCGCCACCGCGGCGGTCGGCATGCTCATCGACCGGATCGAGCACCAGAAGCGCACCACCGCCGATCCGGTGCCCACCGAGCTGATCGTGCGGGCGAGCACCGCGCCGCCCCCGGGATCGGGGACGGCGCGGGTCGGCTGAGCCGGGCTCAGCGGTTCTGGATGCCGCGGAACGCGAACCGGAACTCGAGGTCTCCCGTCGGCAGGAGGTAGCGCTCCAGCGGACGCGAACCCCAGGAGTCGTCGCCGGCGACACCGCGGCGCATCAGCGCCGGCCGCACGATCGTGCGGTGGATGGGAGGCAGCTCGTTGGGATGCAGCGCGCTCTCGATCTCGGCGGGCGTCCAGCTCAGCGCCGAGAACTCCGTCGTCGGATCGCCTTCGAAGCGGAGGCCCGCGCCACGGGCATCCGTCACCTCCGCCCAGCGCACCCCGGTGCGATTACCCGCCTCCTGCGGACGGATGTACGGCGTGAGCATCTCGGGGATGCTCCGGTCGTAGACCCCCAGCCGCGCGCCCGCGCGGCGGTCGACGTAGCACTCCTCCGGCCCCTCGCCGTACCAGCGCACCCGGTCGTAATCGGCGGGCATCGCCAGCATCGTCGCGAACTCGGGCATCTGCGGCAGCCCGTCGGGAACGTGCATCCGCTGGGTGACCTCCACCCGGCCCGAGCCGTCGATGAGGTAGCTCAGGTCGCAGTACGTCGCCGGGTTCGTCGGCAGTTCGTAGCGGTAGCCGATGCGCACTCCCCCGTCGACGTGCTCGATCGAGATGTCCGCCGGCTCGTGGAAGCGGCTCGCGCGACCGTACCTGCTGGCGAGCAGCCACTGGCCCTCTTCGAACGGTCCGCCCCAGCCGCGCTCGTTCGACGTCGGGGCGTGCCAGAAGTTCGGGGTGACGACCCCGGAGAGCAGCTCCCGGCCACCGGTGCGCGTCTCGCCGAAGCGGTACGAGGTCAGCCCGTTGAAGATGCGCGAGAACAGCACGTGGAAACCGGCCCCGTGCACGCCGATGCTCAGCGTGCCCGGGACCACTGTCGGCGGCGTGAGGCACACCCGCGCCGGCGGTGCGCCGAAGCTCAGCACGTGCTCGCCCCAGGCGACCTCGTGGCCGGCCGGCGCCCACGCCGTCCCGGCGCGCAGGTGCAGCGAGACGACGATCGCGTACTCCCCCGGCTTCGCCGGCACCGCGACCGGCAGCGGGTAGGTCTGCATCTCGCGCGGAGCGACGTCGGTGTCGACGACTCCGGTGGCCACAACCCGCCCTTCCCGCGCGATCGTGACGCGGGTCTCATAGGCGGCCGACGAGGTCGACATCAGACGGTTGGTCAAGGTGAACGAGGTGCCCGTGACGTCCAGGACGAAGCCCTGGTAGAGCCGCTTCATCTCCTGTGCCATCGGCTTCGGCGTGTGGTCGGCGAAGAAGATGCCGTTGCCGCTGAAGTCCTGATCGTGCGGCGCCTCGCCGTTGTCGCCGCCGTAGCCGAAGAACTCCCTGCCGTAGCGGTCGCGCATCAGGATCGCCTGATCGGCGAAGTCCCAGATGAAGCCGCCCTGGAACAGCTCGTCGCGGTGGGCCAGTTCGACGTACTCGTCGACCGCGCCGAAGGAGTTGCCCATCGCGTGCGCGTATTCGCACACGATGAACGGCTTGTCGCGGTGCGTGCGCAGGTACTCCTCGATGCCGGCGGCCGGGGTGTACATCTGGCTCGCGATGTCGGTGGTCTGCGGGTAGCGGGGGTCCCAGTGCACGCCCTCGTAGTGCACCGGCCGGTCGTCGGCCGATCGGAACCAGTCGGCCACATCGCGCAGCACGCTGCCGCCGAAGGACTCGTTGCCGCACGACCAGATCACCACGCTGGGGTGGTTCTTGTCGCGCTCGAGCATGCTGCGCGCGCGGTCGAGGGCGGCCTCGCGCCACTGGTCGTGATCGCCGGGGATCGCGGTGTCCAGCGGCTCGTCGAAGTGGTTGATGCGCGCCCAGCGGCCGTGCGTCTCGAGGTTCATCTCGTCGATCACCAGCAGGCCGTATTCGTCGGCGAGCGCGTAGAACGCCGAGTCGTTGGGGTAATGGCTGGTGCGCACCGCGTTGACGTTGTGCGCCTTCAGCATCCGGATGTCGGACTCGGTAAGCTCTCGCGACGGGACCCGTCCGTTCAGCCCGAACTCGTGCCGGTTGATGCCGTTGAAGACGACCCGCGCGCCGTTGAGACGGAGCACGCCGTCCTCGATGGCGAAGCGCCGGATGCCGACGCGCTGCGGAACCACCTCGGTGAGCCGCCCGTCGGCGTCGCGCACCTCGACGACGAGGTCGTAGAGGTGCGGATGCTCGGGGCTCCACAGCCGCGGGTCGTCGAACCGCACCGTGAACGCGCCGTCGGCGCCCTGCGCGAGTTCGCCGACGCCGTCGAGGCGGGCGGCGATCGTCCCCGCCGCGCCTTCCAGCGCGACCTGCAGGCGGACCTCGGCGGATGCCAGATCATCGGCGACCACGGTGGTCACGCGGATGTCCTGGGCGTGCACGGCAGGGCGGCGGTAGAGCGTCACGTCGCGGAAGATGCCCGAGAACCGGAAGAAGTCCTGGTCCTCCAGCCACGAGCCCGCACTGTAGGTGAACACCTGCGCCACGATCCGGTTCTCGCCCTCGACCAGCGCGGGGGTGAGATCGAACTCCGACGGCGTGAAGCTGTCGGTCGCGTAGCCGATGTACCGGCCGTTCAGCCACAGCGCGATCGCGCTCTCCGCACCGTGGAAGGTCACGCTCAGCCGCTCTGCCGGTGCGAGCGGTCGGTCGAGCGTGAAGGTGCGCACGTAGCATCCGATCGGGTTGTCGCGCTCGGGGACCTGCCCCGGCTCGATGTCCTCCTGACCGTCCCACGCGTACCCGACGTTGACGTACTGCGGCCGGTCGTACCCCTCCAGCTGCAGGTGCGAGGGCACCGGGATGTCATCCCACCCCGAGACGTCGCGCGACGGGTCGGCGAGATCGGCCGGCACCTGCCCCTGGTTGCGGGCGCAGAAGAACTTCCACAGGCCGTTCAGCGACTGCTCGAACGAGCTCGTCCCGTCGCGCGCCTCGTCGAGGTCGGCGAACCAGCGGTGATCGGAATGTGCGGGCATCCGGTTCTCGGAGACGAACGTCGGGTCGGCGATGCGATCGATGTCGAAAGCGGGATGGAATGTCACTTGATGGCTCCGGTGATCCCCTGTGCGAACGCGCGCTGCAGGATGAGGAAGACGAAGATGGTCGGAAGGGATGTCAGCAGCACGGCGAGCATGAGCACGCCGTAGTCGGTGACGTACCCGGCGGTGAGGTTGGCGATGAGCATGGGCATCGTCTGGACGGCGTTGTCGAGCAGGATCACGCGCGGCCAGAGGAAGTTGTTCCACGACGCCATGAACGTGATGACCGCGGCGGCCGCGAAGGTGGACTTCATCGTCGGCACGTAGATGCGCCAGAAGATGGCGAGCTCCTTCAGGCCGTCGATGCGGGCCGCCTCGATGATCTCGTACGGGAACGAGCGCGACGCCTGCCGGAACAGCAGGATCAGCAGCGGCGTGGAGATGGAGGGGATGATCACCGCCAGCAGCGAGTTGACCATGCCCACCTCTGCGAACATGCGGAACAGCGGGATCATGATCGCCGCGAACGGGATCATCATCGCCAGCATCAGGACCGCCATCACGACGTCCTTGCCCCGCGAGTGATAGATCTCGAACGCGTAGCCGGCGATGCTGCAGACGATCAGCGCCAGCACGGTGGTGCCCACGGCGATCAGGAACGAGCTGATCATCGCCGCGCTGATGTCCTGCTGGGAGGTCAGCGCCACCAGGTTGTCGATGAGGTGCCCGCCCGGGGTCATCCGCGAGCCGAGCACGTCACGGGTGGAGTTGGTCGACGAGACCAGCATGAAGTACAGCGGGAAGACCGAGAACAGGGCGAACACCGTCAGGAAGGCGTAGCCCGGCACGCGCCGCCATGCGAAGCGCCTGCTTCGGAGCCGTGTCTTCGCGGCCGCGTCCGGCAGGAGGCTAGTCACGCTTGTCACCCACCTTCATCTGGATGATCGCGAGCACCGCGACCATGATCAGGATCACGTACGAGATCGCCGAGGCGTAGCCGACGTTGGGGTTCTTCAGGAACGCCAGCTCGTAGAGGTAGTGCGACATCGACATCGAGCTGTACGCCGGGCCACCCTTGGTCAGCGCCCAGGACTCGTCGAACAGCTGCAGGGTGCCGTTGATCGACATGATCGCGGTGAGCACGATCATCGGGCGCAGCTGCGGCACGGTGACGAACCAGAACGTCTTGAAGGCGCCGGCACCGTCGATGCGCGCGGCCTCGAGGGTGGACTGGTCGACGTTCTGGAGTGCGGCGAGGAAGAAGATCATGTTGTAGCCGGTCCACCGCCACAGCAGGCCGATGACGATGACGATCCGCGCCGTCCAGGGCTCGCCGAGCCAGTTGAGCGGGTCGTGCATGAGGCCGAGCCCCATCAGCACGTCGTTGACCAGCCCGTCGGTGGCGAACATGGTGCGGAACACCAGCGAGTACGACACCAGCGATACGGCGCACGGCAGGAAGATCATGGTGCGCCAGAGGCCCTTCGCCCGCAGCTTCGGGTCGTTGAGCAGGTTGGCGAGCACCATCGCCAGGATCAGCATGATCGGCACCTGCACGACCAGGTAGAACACGGTGTTGAACATGGTCAGCTGGAAGATGTCGTCCTCCAGCAGCCGGCCGAAGTTCATCCACAGCGGCTCGGCCCAGTCCAGCCGCGATCCTCGGCCCGTCTGCAGGGCGAGGACGAACGCCTGGATCATCGGCACGAAGCTCAGCAGCGTGATCAGAAGGGCTGCCGGGAGCAGGAACCCCCATCCGGTGAGGTTCAGGCGCCGTGCGGTGTGCAGCCACGGGCCACGCGGGGTGAAGTCCGGCGGAGGGGTGCTCCGCCGCTGACGGCGCGGTTTGTCGGCCGTCACGATCGCCTGGGCTGCCATGATCAGTTCATCGCGAACTCGACGTTGGCCTGGGCCTCGTCGAGTGCCTCGTCGATGCCGGTGCCGGCGAGGATCTTGGTCATCGCGGCGCTGACCGCGTCACGGCCCTCGTAGTAGTAGACGCCGGTGTTGTTGCTCGGCACCTGGGCGCCGAACTCGACGACCTGCTGGAAGATCGGCTGACCGCCGAAGAACTCGCTGGGCTGCGCGTAGACGCTGCTGTCACCCGCGGGGATCCAGTTGGCCACGGCGCCGGACTTGGGCAGGATCGTGTCGTAGAAGTCGGTGGAGCCGGCGAAGGTGGATGCCAGGAAGTCGGCGGCCAGCTCGGCGTCGCCGGTCGAGCTGATCGCCCACGACGAGCCGCCGTTGGCGGAGTAGTTCGTGGCGCCGGGCACGCCGTCGAGCTTGGGCAGGTCGGTGATGGCCCACTTGCCTGCCTGGTCGTCGGCGGTCTGGATCGAGCCGGTGATCCAGACGCCGTTGATCGTGCCGGCGACCGAGCCGTTCACGAAGGTGCTGATGTACTCGTCCCAGGAGTTGACCTCGACGAGAACGCCCGATTCGACCAGCTCGGTGTACACCTCGATGGCGTCGACGAGCTCGTCGTTGCCGGCGATGGTGGGCTGGCCGTCGGCGTCGAACAGGCTGGCGCCCGCCGACTGCAGGATCATCATCAGGATGTCGGAGGAGCCGGCGACGCCGGACAGCAGCGGCTTGCCGGTCTTGGCCAGCACGTCCTCGGCCTTGGTGAGGTACTCGTCCCAGGTGATGCCGGTGAAGTCGTCGACGGTGTAACCGGCCTCGGCCAGCACGTCGGTGCGCAGCGCGTTGATCGCGGTGCCGGAGTCGAAGGGCACGCCGTACTGGTCGCCGTCGATCTGCGAGTACGCGGTGACGCCGTCGGGGAACTGCGAGAAGTCGATCTCGGAGCCCGAGTAGTCGCTGAAAAGGTCGGGGTAGTTGATGACGTTCTTCTGGAAGGCGTTGTTCTGCATCAGGAAGATGTCTGGCAGCTGTTCGAACTGCTGCGACTGGGCGATGGTGGTGAGCTTGGCCTGCAGGTCGTCCCAGGGGGTCTCGATGATCTCGAGCTCGAACTCGGGGTGATCGGCCTGGTACACCTTCTCGGCCTCTTCCATCGCGTAGATGTTGAACGCCGGATCCCAGGCCCAGACGGTCAGCTTCTGGTCGTCGTCGGAACTGCTGCCGGCGCCTGCGCTGCCGCATGCGGTCAGTGCGAGCAGGGGAAGGGTGACTGCGGCAGCCGTCGCCGCAAGTCGTGTCATGCGCTTCATCGAAGCATGTCCTCTCGTTGGATCGGGATGGCCGCGGAACGGGATCTCGGGCCCGCCGGGACGGTCGTCGTCACCGGCTGTGCTAGAAATGATCACGTAAACATTTTGCGGTGAGCAAGAGGCGTTATCGGATTGTAATCAATTTCGCAGGTACCATGCCGAGCACATACCCGGTGTCATCCAGATTCTGTGCGCGGGAGCGCGTACCAACACGTAGGCGTTGCACGCCTCCCCCGGCCAAACCACCGATTTCGGGGTTTTTGGTGAGTAAAAGGTGAGTTGAGCCGCGTCTACGGATTCGGTCGTACATGGGAGAAGGCGCCCCATCCCTTGAAAACATTGGGATGTGGCGCCTTCTGTTGGCTCCCCGGCTTGGACTCGAACCAAGAACCTGCCGGTTAACAGCCGGCTGCTCTGCCAATTGAGCTACCGAGGATCAGTCACCCGCGAGCGGGCAACCCGTCCATATTAGCAAAGTCGGAGGGGTGCTCGTGACGCGCCCCACCCCGCGTGTCGCTCACGACGCGATCCGCGCACCCTCGTCGGGAGTCCACAGCACATCGGCGGTGCCATGGCCGAATCCGACCGGGCGCCCCGCGCGCAGCACGAGCACATCGGCATCGAGGTCGCGGACCGTCTCGGCGTCGTTCGTGACCACGAAGATCGCCATCCCGTCCTCGTCGCGACGGCGCAGCAGCGCATCGCGCGCGGCCTTGCGCACCTCCAGATCGAGGTTCGCGTAGGGGTCGTCCCCGACGAACAGCCGCGGGTTCAGCACGAGCGCCCGCGCCAGGGCGACTCGCTGCCGCATGCCCGAGCTGAGCTCGTACGGGTACTTCGCGGCGGCACCGAGCGGCAGCTGCAGCTCGTCGAGGAGACCCGCGACCCGCAACGCTAGGGCGCGCTCGTTGACACGTCGATCCCGGGAGGTCACGGGCTCGCCGATCACCTCGCCGACGGTCAGCCTCGCCGGCAACTCACCGCCGGCGCCCTGCGAGAGATAGCCCGTGAGGTACGTGCGGACGCGCTGCTTTCGCCCCCGCGCGCGCACCGGGATGCCCTCGACCGCAGCGGATCCGCCGACGACCGCCAGACCGGGCTCGTCGGCGCCGGCGAGCAGTGCGGCGAGACTCGACTTGCCGGCGCCCGTCGGTCCCATGATCGCGAGCGCGCGGCCGGCAGCGAGCCGGAGCGTCACGCCCTCGACGACACGC
The DNA here is from genome assembly GCF_015707995.1 of Microbacterium paulum. Taxonomy (GTDB): domain Bacteria; phylum Actinomycetota; class Actinomycetes; order Actinomycetales; family Microbacteriaceae; genus Microbacterium; species Microbacterium paulum. Next base: position 733 of record NZ_JAAGRY010000029.1, on the reverse strand, counting down.
GTTCCGCCACGCGCGACCGACAGGTCGTCGCACTGGACGGCGAACTCGCTCGAGGCGCGGCGCTGCATGGCTTTCATCCTGCCCGCTCGGCGTCCGCTTCGCCAGCCGGACCCCCGACCGAGCCCGTCGACCGGCGCCGCCGCGCCGGCCGGGACCGGCTCGCGCATCGGGGGCGCCGAGCGCTCACAGCCCTTCGGCGAGCGAGCGGCGCCGGGCATCCAGGTCGCGCAGCGCGACCCGCACCGCGCGCCCCTCCTCTGACTCGGCGGGGAGGCGCTGGATCGCTCCGAGGAGCTCGGTCTTCTCCCGGTCGAGGGCGCGAATGCGCAGGCGCTGCGCGAGGGCCCGCGTCGAGGCGGTCGCCTCCTCCTCGGTGAGCGCCGGGAACGCCGCGGTGAGCAGCTCCACCCCGAGGGAACGGTACGGCTCGCGCACCGATTCGACGGCCGTGGAGGCCCAGCCGATGCGTGTGCGGTCGGGCTGCCCCTGGATGCTCTGGCGCACCGCGTCGAGCGACGGCACCTGCATCGGCAGCGCGAGCGCCGCGTCGAGGTCTGCCGCGTCGATCAGATGCCCGTACTGGAGCACCCCCATGAGCGCGTCGCGCTCGAGCGCCGCGTCGGCTGTGCGCGGCAGCGCGGCGATCGTCGCACGGATCTCGGGGGCGGCCTCGCCCGAGCCTCCGTCCGCGGACGCCGCACCGTGCGCGGACGTTCCCGCGCCGGGCGCGGCT
>NZ_JAAGRY010000028.1 GCF_015707995.1 Microbacterium paulum | reverse complement strand
GGGCCGGTGCCCGCGCTGTAAACCGGACCAGCGCGCCACAGCCGCGCGGGAGAATAGAGCGGTGAGCGCCGACAACTCGACCCTGCCCGAGCGGGTGCGCGCCGAGGCCCGGCACGTCGCGCAGAGCCTTCGCACTTTCGGCCCCGCGCGCGGAAAGCGCTGGCCGCTCGCGCTGCAGGCGGCGCTCGCGATGACGGTGCCGATCGTGGTGCTCGCGGCGCTCGGCTACGACCGGCTGGCGCTGCTGGCGGCGACCGGCGCGTTCACCGTCATCTACGGCGGGTGGCTGCGACCGCGCGAGCGCGCGAGATTCGCCCCGCTCGTCTCTCTGGCGCTTTTCGCGTGTGCGGCCGCGGGCGTGCTCGCCGCGGGCGGCGGCTCGGCCGTGGTGCTCGTCGGCGTGCTCGTGCTGACCGTGGCATCCGCCGCTGCCGTCGGCTGGGTGTCGCTCGGCCCGCCCGGGCCGATCTTCTTCGTGCTCGTCTTCGGCCTGTCGGCGCAGGTGACGGGGTTGCGCGACGGCGTGCGCGCCGTCGATCCCTGGGTCTACCTCGCGGTCGTCGCCGGCTCGTCGGTGTTCGCCTGCCTGCTCGTCGCGGTGCCGCTCGTCATGCCGCGTTACCGCCGCGAGCCGGCGCGGGCGCTGCGCGAACTGTTCCCGCGGCGCTGGGGCGCCGTCGCGCGCACGCTGACCGCCCGCGCCGCGATCGTCGCGGTCGTGGGCGTCGCGGCGGCGGTCATCGTCGATCCCCACCGGTCGTACTGGATCGTCTGCAGCGGCCTCGCCGTGGTGGGCATGCCGGTCGGCCGCCGCGACGCCGCGACGCGTGGCATCCATCGCACCGCCGGCACCTTGGTCGGCGCGGCGCTCTACCTCGTGCTGGCCTTTCTGCCCCTGCCGGTCTGGGCGCTCGGCGTCGTGCTCGGCCTGCTGCAGTTCGCGATCGAACTGGTCGTCGTGCGGCATTACGCGCTCGCGCTCGTGTTCATCACCCCGCTCGTTCTCCTCATCATCGGCGCCGCGACCGGGGATGCCGCCTCGATGCCCCTCGCTTTCGAGCGGGTCGTCGACACTCTCGTCGGCGCCGCCATCGGCACGGCGGCCGCGCTCGCCGTGCGCCTGCGGCTCGACTGAGCGAGCGTCACCCGGCGGCGAGCCGCCCGGGCGCCGCTCGACATACCCGGTATGCATATACTCGAAAATCAGATTCCGGGCCGTGCGCCGGATTCGGGAGCGGAGAAGCGATGTCGGTGCGCCAGAGCCTGTTGGCGATCCTCGATCAGGGGCCGTGCTACGGCTACCAGCTGCGCGCCGAGTTCGACCGCCGCACGGGTTCGACGTGGCCGCTGAACGTCGGCCAGATCTACAACACCCTCGAGCGTCTCGAGCGTGACGGACTCGTCGAAAAGGGCGAGCCGGATGCCGAGGGGCATGTCTACTGGGCCATCACGGCCGCAGGGTCGGCCGAGGTGGCCGGCTGGCTCGCGTCGCCCGTCTCGCGCTCGGGCGGGACGCGCGACGAGCTGGCGATCAAGCTCGCCGTCGCCGCGACCCTGCCGGGGGTCGATGTCGCCGACGTCATCCATGCGCAGCGCGTGGCCTCGCTCGCGCACCTGCACGAGCTGCGCCGCGCGGCCTACCCCGGCGCCGACCCCGACGGCCCCGAAGCGCTCGCCTGGTCGCTCGTCAACGAGTCCATGGTCTTCGCCGCCGAAGCCGAGGTGCGCTTCATCGATCATGCTGCCGGGCGCCTCGCCGCGCGCCCGCGTCACGCGATGGCGCTCGCCCTATCGGGCGACAAGCCCAAGCGCGGGCGCCCCGCGAAGGTCGGCGCGGGCGCCCCGGCGTAGCCCCGCGCGGAGCGGCTCAGTGCCGGTCGATGCTCCGCAGGCGCACGGCACCGACGAGACCCAGCACGAGGAAGAGCGCCGCAACCAGCAGCGACCAGCGCGTCGCCTCGGCGAAACCCGACGCGAGCGCCTGCACCGCGGCATCCGTCTGTGCTCCGAGGCTGCTGGCCGTCCCCTGCGCGCGCAGCTGGGTGATGATCGTGCCCGCCGACACGCGGGTGGTCTCGGCGAGTTGGGTCGCGAGCGGCTCGCTCACCCCGCCGTCGGCCAGCGCGCGCGGCAGAGTCAGCGCGAGCGAGACCGACAGGGCGGCGCCGGCGAGCGCGGTGCCGAGGGCCGAGCCGATCTGGCGCACGGTGGATTGGGTCGCCGATCCCTGTCCGCTGACGGCGACCGGCACGTCGCGCAGCACCGTGCCGGTGAGTTGGGCAGACGCGAGGCCGAGCCCGAGGCCGTAGACGACCAGCGGCACGGCGAGCAGCCACCCCGAGGCCGACGCCGAGACCACGAGCGTCAGGGCGAGCACGCCCACCACCTCGAGAGCCAAGCCGATCATCACGGTGCCGGGGGCGCCGAACCGCGCGGCGAGGTGGCGTGCCGCCGCGCCCGACGCGAACGCGCCGATCGCCATGGCGGCCAGCACGAGACCGGTCTGCATGATCGTCAGTCCGACGGATGCCGTGAGGTACAACGGCAGCACGAAGATCAGCGCGAACTCGCCGACCGCGACCGTCGCCGCGGTGAGGTTTCCCCACGAGAAGGTGCGCAGGCGGAACAGCGACAGGTCGAGCAGGGCATCGCGCTGCACGCGCTCGCGGTGGCGTTCCCACACGACGAACAGGGTGAGCGCGATCACGGCGACCGCGAGGCACACCGGCACGATCGAGACGGCGGCGGTCTTCGGCCACACCCAGCCGCCGATCGAGAAGTCCGCCTTCGGGGTCCACCAGCCGAGGTCGGGCCCTTCGATGATCGCGAAGACGAGCGTGCCGAAGCCGATCGCCGACAGCAGCGCGCCGTCGACGTCGGCGCCGCGGCGAAAGCCCGAGCCGCGCGTCTCGGGCACGACCCACACGCCGAGCGCGAAGATCGCGGCGCCGAGCGGCAGGTTCACCAAGAACACCCACTGCCAGGACGCGTACTGGGTGAGCGCCCCGCCCACGAGCGGGCCGATCGCGGCGGCGCCCGAGATCACGGCCCCCCAGATGCCGAACGCGGCGGCGCGGTAGCGTCCGCGGAACGTGGCGTTCACGGTCGAGAGCGTCGAGGGCATGATCAGTGCGGCGCCCACGGCCTGCGCGGCACGCGCCGAGATGAGCGCGGCGCCCGAGTCGGCGCTCGCCGCCCAGGCGCTCGCCGCGACGAACACGGCGACGCCGAGGAGGAAGAGCCGCTTTCGCCCCCAGCGGTCGGCGAGCTTGCCGGTCGACAGCAGCAGGGCGGCGAGGAGCACCGCGTAGAGGCTCGAGACCCACTGCGCCTCGGTCAGATCGAGGTGCAGATCGCCGATGATGTCGGGCAGGGCGACGCCGACGATCGTGCCGTCGAGCACGATCATGCCGAGCCCCGCGGCGAGCACGCCGAGGGCGATCCAGGCGCGGCGCGGGGGAGCGCCGGCCGCATCGGCGGAGGCGGGCGTCGCGGCAAGAGCTTCAGTCATACTGAAAGTATGCGCCTTCGACGCACAGATGTACAGCCTGAGGTCAGACCTCATTGAACGGATCTCGGATGCGCGCTCCGCCCGCGACCGTTCGGCGGTAGCGTCGGGGCATGACTGCGCTGCTGACCACCCCCGCCGAACTCGATGAGCTGATGCGCAGCGGGCGGGCGCCCGTCGTGCTCGATGTGCGGTGGCGGCTCGGCGGGCCGCACGGCGGCGACGCATATCGCGAGGCGCATATCCCCGGTGCGCTGTTCGCCGACCTCGACGCAGATCTGGCCGCGCACGGCGAGCCGGCCGAGGGACGGCATCCGCTGCCGAGCGCGGCGGCGTTCGAGGCATCCGTTCGTCGCTGGGGGATCGACGACGGCGACACCGTGGTCGTCTACGACGATGCGATGGGGTTCGGACCGGCGCGCGCCTGGTGGATGCTGCGTGACGCCGGGATCGACGCGCGCGTGCTCGACGGCGGCCTGGCCGCCTGGCGTGCCGCGGGACTCCCCGTCGCCTCGGGCGACGAGACGACCGAGCCCGGCACGGCGACCCTGCACCCGGGGCAGCTGCCGCAGCTGACGATCGACGAGGCCGCGGCGCTCGCCGCCGGCGCCGACGGTGTGCTGCTCGACGCCCGCGCGGGGGAGCGGTACCGCGGCGAGACCGAGCCGATCGACCCCCGCGCGGGGCACATTCCGGGGGCGGTGAGCGCGCCGACGACCGAGAACATCGGTCCCGACGGCCGCCTGCGCAGCTCGGCCGACCTGCGCGCCCGCTTCGCCGCGCTCGGCGTCGGCGACGGGCCCGTCGGGGTGTATTGCGGCTCGGGTGTGAGCGCGGCGCAAGAGATTCTGGCGCTCGCCGTCGCGGGCTACGACGCCGCGCTCTACCCCGGATCGTGGAGCCAATGGTCGAACACCCCCGACCGCCCCGTCGCCACCGGCGACCGCCCCTGACCCGCCGCGCGAAGGAGCAGACTGGAACCATGCGAGCTGCCTACATGTACGCGCCCGGCGACGTCCGGGTGATCGACGCCCCCGATCCGCGCATCGAAGAGCCCACCGACGCCCTGCTGCGGCTCGTGCGCACGTGCGTGTGCGGCAGCGACCTGCATCCCTACCACTCGATGAAACCGAACCCGCACGGCGCCTCGATGGGCCACGAATACCTCGGCATCGTCGAAGAGGTGGGCACCGACGTCGCGACCGTGAAACCGGGCGACCTCGTGATCGTGCCCTTCGTGTTCTCGTGCGGCGTCTGCGACTTCTGCCGCGAGGGGCTGCAGACCTCGTGCCGCGTCGCGGGGCTCCGTACACGCCTCGGCTCGGAGGGCGCGCAGGCCGAGCTGCTGCGCGCGCCGCTCGCCGACGGCACGCTCTATCCGGTGAGCGCCGGCGAAGAGCACTACGCCGGTCTTCTCACCCTCAGCGACGTCTACGGCACGGGCTTCCACGCCGCGCTCACGGGCGGCGCCGGTCCGGGAACGACGGTCGCCGTGATCGGCGACGGTGCAGTGGGCCTGCTGGCCGTGCTGTCGGCGCGCGGTCTGGGCGCCGAGCGCATCATCCTGATGGGTCGGCACGAGACGCGCACCGACCTCGGGCGCGAGTTCGGGGCGACCGACGTCGTCGCTGCGCGCGGAGAAGAGGGCATCGACGCGGTGCGCGAGCTGACGCAGGGCGATGGATGCCACGTGGTGCTCGAGGCCGTCGGTCACCTTCCTGCCTTCGAGCAGGCGCTCGGCATCGTCCGCGCCGGCGGACGGATCGCCCGCGTGGGCGTGCCGCAGTACACCGACGGCCCGATCGGCCGCGCGCAGTTCGCGCGGAACGTCACGATCACCGGCGGCGTCGCGCCGGTGCGCGCGTACATCGACCGGCTGCTCCCCGGCATCCTCGACGGCACGGTGCCTGCCGGGCGCGTCTTCGACGTCGAGCTGCCGCTCGACGAGGCGGCCACCGGGTACGAGCTGATGGATCGCCGCGAGGCGCTCAAGGTGATGCTGCGGCCCTGAACCCGGCGCGCGCCCTGGAACATGCGGGTGGCGGCATGCGCGAGGATGAATCCATGACCTCCACGCCCCGCTCCGGCTCGCAGTCCGCACTCCGCTTCGGCGGCTACACGGCAGACGTCGCGAGCATCGGGGCGTCGCTGCGCACTCTGCGGCACGAGGGGCGCGACCTCGTCGTGCCGTTCGACGCCGACGAGGTGCGCCCCGGGTTCCGCGGCGCGATCCTCGCGCCCTGGCCGAATCGCGTCGTCGACGGGCGCTACACGTTCGACGGGCGAGAGTTCGAACTCGCCCTCACCGAACCGCAGCGCGGCCACGCCCTGCACGGGCTCGCCGGGTGGCTCGACTTCGCCGTCGTGGCGCAGGGCGAGGCATCCGTCACCCTCGCCGCCGAGATCGTGCCGCAGACCTCGTACCCGTGGCATCTGCGCGTCGAGACGACGTTCCGCCTGGGCGCCGACGGCCTGACGCAGACCGTGCGCACGCGGAACGTGGGCGTGGAAGCCGCGCCGTTCGGCACCGGCCCGCACCCCTACCTCGTGGCGGGCCCCGCCCCGCTCGACGAGTGGACGTTCGAGTTGCCCGCCGCCCGCGTGCTCGAGGTGACGCCCGATCGCCTCGCGCCCGTCGCGCTGCAGGACGTGGCCGAGCACGACCCCGCCCGCTTCGACTGGCGCGCGCCGCGGGTGCTCGGCGCCGCACAGATCGACCACGCGTACACCGACCTCGACCGGGGCTCAGACGGGGTCGCGACGGTGCGACTGACCGACCCGAGCGGCACCGGCGTGCTGATGTCGTGGGATGCCGCGTGCCCCTGGGTGCAGGTGCACACCGCCGATCTGCCCGGCGGCCCGGCGCAGCCGTTCCACCGTGCGGGCCTCGCGGTCGAGCCGATGACGTGCGCGCCGGATGCCTTCAACGCGAGCCGCTACGGCTTCGCCACCGGTCTCATCTCGCTCGCCGCGGGCGAGGTGGCGGAGGCATCCTGGCGGATCGCCGCGCTGTAGGCCGGGGATCCCGGGTGCCCCGGCCGCCGGGGCAGCGCAAAGGGCCCCGGAGCACTCTCCAAGGCCCTTCACATTCGCCCGGTGAGACCTCACCGAGGGGTATCAGCCCGGCACGGCCGGGGTGACGGTCACTCGTTGTCGCCGCGGAGCTCCGCCTTGACCTCGTTCTTCTTCTCGACCGATTCGCGCTCGGCCTCGGCCTTCTTGACCTCGTGGTCGGCCTTCACCTCGTCGACCTTGTCGCCGATGCGGTCGGCGGTGTCTTCGTAGGCCTCTTTGATCTTGCGGCCGGCCGTCTCAGCGGCGTCTTTCGCATCGTCCAGAAATCCCATGTCGTTTCCTCTCAGCCGGGGAAGTGGTTCACCTTCGACGTTACGAGCTCCCGGCGAGGCCCGGCAAGGGCTTGTCGCGCGGGCGGGCGGCGTGCTAGCAACACGGCCGGTGCCTCACCGCGCCGACGCCAGAGCGCGCCGTGCCTCGCGTCGGCGGAGCGCCGCAGCGCCCGCGTCGAGGTCGGTGGGTTTCGTCGCGCTGACAGAGCTGATGGATGCCCGGGCGAAGTGGCGCGCGAGCACGCGGTTCCAGCGGTTCGAGGGGAGCGAGGGGTGCAGGGCCGCCATGCCGGTGCCGTACTTCGACACCGTCGCGGGGCGATGCCCGCGGCGCCACAGCTCGCGGTCGAGGGCGCCGGCGCGCTGCCCCGACTTGGTCTCGACGATCACCCGGTTCGGAAGTCGCAGCATCCGCCCGCCCTCGCCGGTGCCGGTGAGCCACAAGAGCTCGGTGTCGATCGTGCCGCGGGAGGGTCCGCTGTCATCTGAGGCGGGCAGCAGCAACGTCGTGCGGCGGTAGCGGGTGACGAGCACCGGCACGAGCGCGGTCGCGAGCCCCGCGGCGCCCGGAATGCCGGCGTCGGTCAGCAGTTCGGTCGCATACGACACCGCGTCGTCGTCGAGAGCGTCGGCGGTCGCGTCGAGCGAGACCGGCACGCGCTCCTTGACCGTCGCGGAGCGGGCGCCGCGCGTCTTGACCTCGAGAAAGGCTCCGCCCGAGTCGAGGTAGCTGCGCGCCCGCACCTTGAAGCGGCGGCGCCGACCGTGCACGGCGCCGAAATAGCTGTCGAGGCGGGGGGTGTCGAAGTACTGCGACGCGTAGCGCAGCGAGCGCTCGCCGCCGAGGTCGAGCACACGCGTGCCGGCGGGCAGGGCGTCGATGACGCCGGCGAGGTCGCTCAGCGGCACGAGGTATTTGCGGTCGACGCGGGTCTGCAGCTCGGCCTCGGCGTTCAGTCCCGCGAGGTCGACCGTGTCGAGCAGGCTCAGCGCCTCGAGGGCGTGGTCGGCGTCGTAGGTGCTCATCGTCCCAGTCCCAGCGTCTGAAGGGTCTCGGGGTGGCGGGCGGGAGCCGAGCCGGGGCGCGGGGCCGAGTAGCGCACGTCGACGACGGTGGTGTCGGCGACGAGGTCGATGTTGCGCGTCGTGATGCGGTGCACGGGCGTTCCGAGCAGGTGCTCCACGGCGGCGCGCAGCTCGGTCTCGTCGAGGTAGGCGCGCTCCAGCACGAACTGCTGCTCGCGCGAACGGCGCAGCACGGCGGGGCTGTCGACGATCGCGAGCACGCCGACCACGAGGGTCACGAGCCCGACGCTCAGCCACGTGACCGACGTCGACAGGCCGGCGATGAGGCCGATCGCGAGGGCGGCGAGGTAGTACGACATCTCGCTCTGCTCGATCTCACGCGAGCGCAGCCGGATGATCGACAGCACACCGAACAACCCGAGCCCGAGGCCCGCGCCGACCGCGGTGTCGGTGAGCACCATCGACACGGCGAGCACGCCGACGTTCACGCCCACGAAGGCGACCGCGAGGTCGCGGCGGCGGTGACGGGGGTAGTAGACGGCGAAGGCGAGCACGGCGATGGCGACGAGGTCGAGAGCGACGGCGGCGAGCGGGATCATGAGAACTCCTGGGGTGTTGGTCCGGATTCCCATCTCACGACGTGGCTCTATGCGATTCCTATGATCCGCATCGGGCGCAGTTACGAGTGTGCGGGTCGCGGGTGCTCTACTGTGTGGCCATGAGACTCGCCCCGGATCCTTCGTACGACCAGTTCACGCAGTACTTCGGCGGTGGGGTGGGTGCGGTGCTCGCGCTCACGTATTACGTGCTGCTCGCCGTGGCGATGTGGCGCGTCTTCAGCAAGGCCGGCTACCTCGGCATCCTCGCCTTCATCCCCATCGTCAACTGGTTCATCCAGGTGAAGATCGCCGGATTCTCGGCGTGGTGGGGGCTGTTGGCGCTCATTCCGATCGTGAACGTCGTGTTCACGATCATCGTCGCCGTGCGCATCGGGCGCGGCTTCGGGCACGGGGCGTTCTTCTCGTTCCTGCTGCTGTGGCTCATCGCGCCGGTGGGGTACTTCATCATCGGCCTGAGCTCGGATCGCTATACCCGCCCGGTCTGAGCGCGCCCGCCGTCGCCTCGGTGCGAGGCGGCCTCGCAGGATCGACACGCCTCTTAGGATCGACATGAGGGGGTGTCGTGGCCGGAGAGTGGACGGGGAAGAAGAAGCGCACGCGCACGCGCGATGTCGTGGCCGAGGGTCTGTACATCGCCTCGGCGGCGACCCGGCTGAGCCTCAAGAACACGATCCTCGTGCACATTCTCGCCGACGGCGAGGATTTCGACGCCGAGCGGTACATTCCCGAGGCGCGCGCGGCGCTCGAGACGCTCGCCGCCGAAGCCGAGGCCGACGCGGCGCGCACCGAGCGCGAACGCAAGCGCGCGCGCACGCGCCACTCCGATTCCGACGGCACGCACGACTATCGCAGCCGCGATGTGCGAAACCTGCGGCGCCGCGAGAAGCAGTCGCTGCACGTCGCCACCGAACTGCGCGCACGCGCGGCTGACGACGCAGAACTGCACAAGCTCATCGCGGATGCCCGTGATGCAGTCTGGGCCGAGGTCGCCGGCAACATCGACCGGACGCTCCGCATCGAGGCATCCCGCCCCGATCTCGAACCGGATTACGAGCGCATGCGCGCGGCGCGGATGCAGGCGCTGCGCCTCGTCGACCTGCCGAAGCTGCGCGCGCACCGGCGAACCGTCAAGACGCAGCGGCGCCTGCGCGAGGCGGGGCAGCTGCCCGACATCGAGAGCGACGGCGCCCTCGCGCCCGGCGAGGTCGACCCGGGCGAGTGGGAATGAGCGCCTCGATTCGAACTATCTGCAGGCGTGCGCTAAGCTGATCCACGGCCCTCGCGCAGGTGAAGGCATGCGCCCGTAGCTCAATGGATAGAGCATCTGACTACGGATCAGAAGGTTAGGGGTTCGAGTCCCTTCGGGCGCACACTGTGTTGAGACAGTGACGAAAGCCCCCGGTTCGCCGGGGGCTTTCGTGGTTTCCGGGCAGCGCTGCGCGCCGATGCGCCCGGTCAGCCCGCGATCCCGCTTTCGATCAGCGAAGCGTTCACGAGCCCGCGTTCTCGGTCTGCCTGGTCGAGGTTCGCCCAGCTTGAGTGTCGGTCATCGCCTAGCTGTTCGAGGATCGCGCGGAGCCTGCGCCGGTCGTTGGCGCTCATCGTTTCGTACGCGAGTTCGGAAGGATCTGCGACGCAGGCGAGGAGGACGGCAGCGTCGTCGAGGTGGCGGCCGCGATCGCGGTGGTCCACGAGGTATGCCGCTCCTTTGACGACCAGTGCGCCGAGCTCGTCGGGCACGCCGAGGACGACACGGGCGCCGCCGTTGAAGATCAGCGTGTACACGTCGCGGCGGCGGATGGCCTGCTCGCCGGCGGGCGCGGCGAACGCGGCGCGTTGAGCGAGCCTGGGTCGCATGCGCGAGGGCAGGTGGTCGGCCACCATGATGTCTACCTTGCGGCCGTCGCTGTGCATGAATCGGTAGGCGTGCTGTTCGCTTTCGACGAGGTCGAGCCCGATACGCGCGAGGGTGACCCGGGCCGCGGTCAGAGAGCTGCGATCGGCCCAGTAGTCGACCAGAGCGTCCATATCGTCGGTCGACCGACGCATCATGACGCCTGCCCTCCTGCCGTGGGTTGCGACCATGAGGCCGCCCACGAGTGTGAGGTCTCCCGCGATCCCGGTGGAGGCCACGTCGATAACCGTTTGCCACGCGGGGAGAAGATCGTCATCCCGCATGTCAACCGTCAGTTCGCGGCCAGCCAGGTGTTCCTCAGCTCGTCGAGAGCCCGTAGCCCGCCGCTGCGTTCCCGGGTATCGGTACTGATAGCGAGGTCCGCGGCGATGACTGCGGCCGGCATCGCCTCGCCGTCGTAGGTGACGGGCAGAGTGTTTTCGTAGAGGACATCCTGACCGCTGGTCGAGGCTGCCATGAAGTGCTGACGGGCGTATTCGCCGACGTCGCCGTGACGGACGTAGCCGCAGACCTGGCGCGTGTCGTTCATGAGTCCGATCCGCAGCTGGCCGGCGGCGGCACGGCCGGTCGCGATGAGCTCCTGCCCGGCCTTCGATGCGTTGGCGGCTCGATAGCGGTGTGCGCGAGTGCGCCCTGAGACGGCGCGCGCGAGCTCTTCGGCAGTCCACACGCGCAGTCGCCCGCGTGTTCGCGAAAGGGTGCTGCGGGTCAGCCAAGCGGCATCGAGGCCGCTGAGCTCCCACAACAGACCCCACGCGGTATCGGCATCGAGCGTTCGGCCGCCGCCGCGGCGAGCGGAGGCTTCGTAGCGGAGGACGGAGTCCGCATCTGCCAACCATGCGCCCGACGAGAGCTTGCGCCCGGTGATGGCGCCGTCGGCGAGGAGGTCTACCGCGTGGCGCCGCGAGACGCCGAGCCGACTGGCGAGTTCCGTCGCCGTCAAATCAGACATTGCAGAATACCTCCAAACTTGGAACCATTCTGACACAACCGTATCACGCCGGGGCAGGCTGTTCGAATCGCCGGCCCACCCTCATGTGCCCTGGCCGCTGCCCGCTCAGAGCCGGACGGCGTACCCCGACACGACGATGCCGCCGGCGGCGGGGATGTCGACGATCAGTGTTCCGGGCCGGCCGACGTGCCCGCCCTGGTCGATCACGATGCGCCCAGGCGCCTCGACGGCGCCCAGCTCGCGCAGGTACGCGCCTGTCGACGCGGCCGCCGATCCCGTCGCGGGGTCTTCGGTGATGCGCCCGACCGGAAAGATGTTGCGGGCGGCGAAGCGATCGGGGCCCGTGCGGTGAATGATCGTGATCGTCGCGGGCCAGCCGCGTGCATCGAGCAGCGTGCGTGCCGCGGCGGGGTCGAACCCGAACCCGTCGAAGGCGGCGCGGTCTGCGAGCGCGACGACCGGGTGCGGGTTGCCCGCGTGCGACAGGCGCGGGGGAAGGTCGGGATCGAGCGCGTCGAGGTCGAGGCCGAGAAGCTCGAGGATCGCCGCCGTGTCGGCCGGGGGCAGCTCGCTCACGACGGGGTCGATGCTCGTGAAGGTGGCACGGATGCCGGTGTCGTCAGAACTCACGTCGATCGACACCTCGCCCGCGGCGGTCGAGAAGCGGATGGCCTCGTCTGCGGCGACGAGTCCGCGCTCGGCGAGAGCGATGGCCGTCGCGACGGTCGCATGCCCGCAGAAAGGCATCTCGGCGACGGGGGAGAAGTACCGCACGGCGACGGCGCCATCGCCCGTCGCGCCCGTGACGAAGGCCGTCTCGGCATCGTCGACGTCGATCGCGATCTGCTGCATCTCGGCATCGGTCAGCGTCGCCGCGTCGAGCACGACGCCGGCCGGGTTTCCGCCGCCGGGCTGGGTGGTGAAGGCGGCGTAGCGGAGGATGTCGGGCGCTGTCATGCCCTCAGCGTATGGTGGCTCAAGCGGCGTGAGAGCAGTCCACTTCGCGACCGCTGGTATGCCGGGTCGCGAGGTGCCCGCCGAAACTTCCACTCGGAGGTTTCTTGCGATAGCGTCGTCTCACCGCCCCACGACGCGGCGGTCTACGACGACGTACCGAAGGAACACCCATGACTCTGCCCGAGGCATCCGTTCAGCTCTACACTCTGCGCGACGCGTTCGCGGCCGACCCGCAGGGCTCGCTCGACAAGCTCGCGGCGATCGGCTACCGCAAGGTCGAGGCGTTCGACTTCGTCGGTCGCCCCGCCGAGATCCGCGCCGCGCTGGATGCCTCGGGTCTCGCTTCTCCCACCGGCCACGCGCCCCTGCTCACCGACGAGCTGTGGACGCCGGACGGCTCGATCCCCACCCCCGCACCCGAGGTGGTCTTCGACGCGGCCGTGCAGCTCGGCATGCAGACCGTCATCGACCCCTTCGTCGCACCCGAGCGCTGGCTCACCGAAGAGGGCGTCGCCGGCATCGCCGACCGCCTCAACGCCCTCGTCGACGTCGCGGCCGGGTTCGGCCTGTCGGTCGGCTACCACAACCACGCGCAGGAGTTCATCGCGACGTTCGGCGGCGTCTCGGCGTACGAGCGGTTCGTCGAGCTGACCGACCCGCGCGTGCAGCTCGAGCTCGACCTCTTCTGGGCGCTCACCGGCGGGCAGGACGTTCCCGCACTCGTCGCGCGCCTGGGCGACCGCCTGACCGCCGTGCACGTGAAAGACGGCATCGTGCCGGCGGTGAACCCGTGGGCACCCGAGGCCGCTGCGCTCGGCGGATCGGGCGAGCTCGACCAGCGCCGCCCCGGCGACGGCGACGTCGCGCTGGCCGACGCGCTGCGCGCAGGCAGCGCGATCCGCTACGCCGTCGTCGAGTACGACAACGCGCCCGGAGACGTGTTCGCCGACGTGGCCGCGTCGCTGGCGTTCCTCAAGGACGGCGGGTTCGTCGCGTGAGCGCCTCGGCCAAGGGCGGTCCGCTCGGCGTCGGCATCATCGGCACCGGCGTCATCAGCCAGACCTACCTCGAGAACCTGACCTCGTTCCCCGACGTCGCCGTCGTCGCGGTCGGCGACCTGATGCCCGAGCGCGCCCAGGCCAAGGCCGAAGAGTTCGGCATCCCGTCGTGGGGCACCGCCGACGACGTGCTCGCGAACCCCGACGTCGACCTCGTCGTGAACCTCACCATCCCGGCCGTGCACGTCGAGGTCTCGCGCGCCGCGGTCGCTGCGGGAAAGCACGTGTGGACCGAGAAGCCCATCGGCCTCGACCGCGAGTCGACGCGCGAGCTGCTCGCGGCGGCCGAGGCCGCGGGTGTGCGCATCGGGTCGGCGCCCGACACGCTCCTCGGCCCGGGGTTCCAGACCGCCAAGCGCGCCATCCAAGACGGCGTGATCGGCACGCCGCTGTTCGTGCAGACGATCTTCCAGACGCAGGGGCCGGATGCCTGGCATCCCGAACCCGCGTTCCTTTTCGCGAACGGCGCCGGGCCGCTGCTTGACATGGGCCCGTACTACTTCTCGGCGCTCGTCAGCCTGCTCGGGCCGATCGACGCCGTGACGGCGCGCGGGTCGCGGCCGCAGCTCGAGCGCACGATCCGCTCGGGCCCGCGTGCCGGCGAGACGTTCCCCGTCGAGGTGCCCTCGACCGTGCAGGTTCTGACGTCGTTCGCCGGCGGCCAGCACGGCACGCACCTGCTGAGCTTCGATTCGGCGCTCGAGCGTGCAGGCGTCGTCGAGATCCACGGCTCGGAGGGCACGATCGTGCTGCCCGACCCGAACATGTTCACCGGCCGCATCGCGTACGTGAAGCCGCTGGGCTCGATCAGCGACGCCGACCGCGACGGACAGCAGTGGATCGAGATCGAGCCGGTCGGACCGGTGACCGGCCGCGGCATCGGCGTGCTCGACATGGCCCGCGCGATCTCCGAGGGCCGCCCGCACATCGCGACCGGCGAGCTCGGCTACCACGTGCTCGACGTCATGCTCTCGGCGCAGGAATCGGCCGCCGACGGCCAGACCCGCACGATCGAGTCGACCGTGGCGCCCGTCCCGCTGCTGCCGGACGGCTTCGACCCCTTCGCCGAGACGCTCTGACCTGCGTCCCCGCCGGGGCTGAGGCCTCGGCGGGGCTCGAGTCGCTTGTGTGGGGGCGTCGGCAGGGAAAATCGCTGTCGTGGCCCTCGGCGAGGCGTGGAGAGCATGGTTTTCCCTGCTGTCGCCCCCCCGCTCATGCCCGTGCCCGGCGGAGACAGGCTCCGCCTCGGCGGCGGGCCGGCGCGGCGTTATCGCGGGTACGGCTAGGGTCCAGGTGACGCACGTCGACGAAGGGAACGCCAGATGGATGCCAGGAACATCAGACGCCTCGCCGCGCTCGCCGCGGGGGTGCTGCTCGCTGGTGCGCTGAGCGCGTGCGCCGGCACCGGCTCATCGGACTCGTCCGACGCCGTCATCGCGCCGGTGTCGGTCGCGCTGTCGGAGGTCGGCGGCACGACGGTGACGGTGCAGGTCGGGAACGCCGTCAACCTGACCGGCGACGACGAGACCTTCGCCGACTGGACCGCCGACATCGACGACCCCGACGTGGTCTCGTTCGTGGCCGGTCGCACCGACGGCACCGCCACGTTCAACCCGGGCCTGAAAGCGCTCGAAGAGGGCGACTCCGACGTGACGCTGACCAACAGCTCGACCGGCCAGTCCGTGTCGTTCGAGGTCGAGGTCACCGCGCGCTGAGAGCGCCCGCCCGGGGGCTACGAGTCGAAGCCCAACCCCGCGGCATCCAGCGTCTTCAGCAGCAGATCCCGCCGGCCCTCGCGGTGGTCGGCGCGGTCGAGCGACCGCCGCGTCAGGTTGATGCCGATCGCGGCGGCGGGCTCCGGCGGGAACGGCAGCGGACGGCGTCGCACCATCTCGAGGTTCGTCCGCTCGGTGTCGGCACGGTCGAGCAGGTCGAGCATCACGTTGCCCGCGAAGCGCGTCGACCCGACGCCGAGCCCCGTGAACCCCGCCGCATACGCCACCCGGCCGCCGCGAGCGGTGCCGAAGAACGCCGTGAACTGCGTCGACGTGTCGATCGCCCCCGCCCACTGGTGCGAGAACCGCAGCCCTTCGAGTTGCGGGAACGTCGTGAAGAAGTGGCTCGCGAGCCGCCGCCACGCCTCGGGCCGGTTCTCGTAGCGCGGATCGACGCGGCGCCCGTAGTGGTAGACGGCGTCGTACCCGCCGAACAGAATCCGCCCGTCGCGCGTCGGTCGGTAGTAGTGGAACTGGTTCGCCAGGTCGCCGATGCCCTGCCGGTCGCGCCACCCGATCTCAGCCCACTGCGCGTCGCTCAGCGGCTCGGTCATCAGGACATAGTCGTAGACCGGCACCGTCATGAGCCGGTTGCGTCGCAGCAGCGACGGGAAGACGTTCGTCGCCAGCACCGCCTGCCGCGCCTCGACCCAGCCGCCCGGCGTCACGACCCTCACCCCGTGCACTCCCTCGTCGAGCGACGTGACGTGCGAGCGCTCGAAGATCTGCACCCCGCGCTCTTCGCACGCGCGGGCGAGCTCCGCGGCGAGCCGGGCGGGGTGCACGAGCGCACTCGTGTGCTTCTCCCACACTCCGGCGAGGTACGTCGGCGAGTTCACCGCCGCACGCATCGACAGCTCATCGAGCCACACCACGCCGGGATCGTTCGCCGCCTCGTCGCGCCAGTCGGCGAGCCATTCGAGCTGATGGTCCTCGACCGCGGGCGCCAGCTGGCCGGTGCGCTCGAACTGCACGTCGAGACCCAGGGACGACACGGCCGCTTCGATCTCGTCGAGGTTCGCGAGCCCCAGCCGGTCGAGCTCGTCGATCTCGCGCGGCCACCGGCGCGCACCGTTCTCGCGCCCGTGTGTCAGGCTCGCCTCGCAGAACCCGCCGTTGCGCCCCGATGCCGCCCAGCCCACGCGCTGCGCCTCGACGATGACCACGCGCCGGCCCGGGTCGCGCAGCTTCGCCAGCAGCGCCGTCCACAGCCCGGTGTAGCCCCCGCCGACGACGACCAGATCGGCTCGCACGACTCCGCGCAGCGGCGGCCGGTCGGGCTTCAGTGACGCCGGCAGGTCGTGGGTCCAGAAGACGCCCGTGCGGGTGCCGGCGAGGCTGTGATCGACGACGGATGCCGCGGGCGCAAGCCGCTCGAAGACGGTGGTTCCCACGCAGCTCACGTCCATCCGGGTCGCCGGTTCAGGGGGCCGGCGCGGCCACCCTCGCGCTCATTCAATACGGCGGGGCCGCGCGCGTGCAAGGGAGATGCACCCGCGCGGCCCCGACACCGCATGAGAGAGGTCAGTCCGCGAGTGCGAACCCGCCCGTCCAGCCGATCTTCTCGCCCACCGCGAGGGTGAGCTGCAAGAAGCCGAGCGCCTCGAGCTCGTGCGCGCGGGCCAGCGACCCGGCATCCACCGCCTTCAGCCCACCGGCCTGCACCGCCGCGACGAGGGCGGCCTTGGCGTCGGCGTCGTCACCGGCGACGAGCACGGTGGTCGGTGCGCCGCCGACGGTGCCGGATGCCAGGGTCGCGGCGAAGTTCGTGTTGAACGCCTTCAGCACGCGCGCCTCGGGCAGGCGCGCCTGCAGCTCTGCCGCCGCCGAGCTGCCGACCGGCACGACGAGGGCGTCGAAGGTGGCGAAGTCGAGCGGGTTGGTGATGTCGACCACCGTCTTGCCGGCGAGCTGGTCGCCGTAGGTGTCGGCGATGACCGCGAGCGCCGGGTAGGGCACGGCGAGCGCGACGATGTCGCCGGCGATCTGCGTCGAGGTATCGGCGCTGCCGATGTGCTGGATGTCGGCGCCGCCACGCGCGAGCACACCGGCGATCGCCTGGCCCATGGTGCCGTTTCCGAAGATGGTGATGGTGGTCATGACCCGTCCTTTCGAAGAGGAGAGCAGGATGTTTGTACCTGCAACTATCGGAGCACAACCTGTTTGTTGCGACAACTATTCCTAGACTGGTCGAATGGATGCCACCCGGTTCTACACCGACGACGAGCTGGACACCTGGATCCCGGTCGCAGCCCTCCTCGAACTGCTACCGCGCGAGCTCGACGCACAGCTGCTGCGCGACGCCGACCTCACCCACTTCGACTACTTCGCCCTGTCGGTGCTCACGAACGCCCCCGGCCACCGCCTGCAGATGAAGCAGCTCGCGTCGATGACGAACGCGACCATGCCGCGCCTCTCGCACGTCGTCAGCCGCCTCGAACGGCGCGGGCTCGTCGCGCGCGAACCGAACGCCGCCGACGCCCGCGGCGTCGACGTCGTCATCACGCCCGAGGGGCGCCGCGTCGTGCTGCAGGCGACACCGGGTCACGTCGCGACCGTGCGCGGCCTCGTGCTCGACGCGCTCGATGACCGTCAGCGCGAGCAGCTGCGCGAGATCGCCGCCGCCGTGCTCGCGCGCATCGACCCCGACGGCCGCATGGCCGCCAGCCGCCCGCGCACGGGAAGGCTCGCCGCCAGCGCGACCGCAACGCCGGACGTTGTCGAGTCCCCCGCAGCGGCCCCCGTCCCGGCTCCCGTCCCTACAGCGGAGTGACCCGCAGCCACACGAAACCGTGCGGGCGCAGCACAATCCCGTCGGCCAGATCGATGTCGCTGTCGTGCACGAGGTCGAATGCCTCGCGCTCGAAGCCCGAGAGGGTGAGCTGGTCGATCTGCACCTCGGCGTCGCCGACGTTCGCCAGCACCAGCACCGTGGCATCCGCCCCCGGCCGCTGGTACCCGACGACGGACGGATGCGGCGTGCGGAACCCGATCAGCGCGTTGCCGGCGAACTCGGGCGACTGCTGACGCACCGAGACGAGCTTCGTCAGCCGCCGGAACACCCGCCCCGAGGGCGTCGTCACGTCGTCGCGCAGCGCGTAGCGGTCGCGCGGCCGGTTGCCGCGGTGCACCCATCGGCTGTCGCCCCGGCGCAGCGGGTCGTCGGTGTACGAATAGTCGTTGAGCTGTGCGACCTCGTCGCCGAGGTAGAGGAGCGGGATGCCACCCGTCGACAGCGCCAGGGCGTGCGCCAGCACGACACGGTCTTCGCCGGCCGGGTCGCCCGCCTCGATGCCGGCGAGCGAGGCCGTCGTGCCGGTGACGCGCGCGTCACCGGTGGCGGGGTTCTCTTGAAAGGCCACCCCGCGCGCGAACGAGCCGTCGTGACGCCCCGTGTAGAAGCGGTTCAAGAACTGCCGGTGCCCGAATGCGTCGATGCCGAGCGCCCCGGCATCCTCATCGGCGAAGGTCCACCCGACGTCGTCGTGCGAACGCACGTAATTCACCCACGCCGTGCCTTCGGGCAGGGCGTGGCGGTGCTCCAGGGCGTCTTGCAGCAGGCGCCCGTCGCGCGTCGCGAGGGCCTCCCAGGTGAGCGCCATCTGCAGCGGGTTGTACGACAGCTGGCACTCGCCGGGCGAGATGTAGGTCACGACCTCGTCGGGGTGCACGATGGCCTCCGACTTGAACACCATGCCGGGGGCGGCGAGGGCGAGCACCGCGTTGAACGCCCGAAGAAGCAGGTGCGCCTCGGGCAGCGACTCGCACGAGGTGCCGAGCCTCTTCCAGATGAACGCGACCGCGTCCATCCGCAGCACTTCGACGCCCTGGTTCGCGAGGAACAGCATCTCCCCGGCCATCGCACGGAACACCGCGGGGTTCGCGTAGTTGAGGTCCCATTGGTAGTGGTAGAACGTCGACCAGATCCAGCGGCCGTCCTCGAGCTGCACGAACGAGCCCGGGTGGTCGTCGGGAAAGATCTCGCGCGTGGTCAGCTCGTAGGCATCCGGCATCTCGCGATCGGGGAAGATCAGGTAGAAATCCTCGAACCCGTCTTCGCCCGCGACCGCCTTCTGCGCCCACTCGTGCTCGTTGCTCGTGTGGTTGAAGATGAAGTCGAGAACGAGCGAGATGCCCGCCGTACGCAGGTCGGCCGCGAGTTCGGTCAGCTGCGCCATCGTGCCGAGGCTCGGGTTCACGCGGCGATAGCTCGACACCGCGTAGCCGCCGTCGTTGTCGCCCTCGGGCGCGTCGAACAGCGGCATGAGGTGCAGGTAGGTGAGCCCCAGCTCGCGGAAGTACGGGATCTGCTCGCGGATGCCTTCGAGGTTGCCCGCATACCGGTCGACGTAGCAGACGCCGCCCAGCATCCGCTCCGACTCGAACCAGCCGGGCTCCGCCTCGCGCTGCGCGTCGCGCACCTTCAGCTCGAGGGGCCGCGTGTTCCATGCGGTGGATGCCGCGGCCACCGTCTCGGCGAGCTGCTGCTGCCCATCGGGGCGCGCGCCGTAGAGCTCGGCGAAGAAGCCGTGCAGTCGGGGGAACTGGACGTCGAATCGGGCGAGGAATGCATCGTCGACGCGCCCCGCAGCCTTGGCGGCATCGAGCGCCGCGACGCGGTCGATCTCGAGCGAGGTCAGTGCGGTCATGAGGGCTCCTTCCGCCTGTCGCTGGCCTGTGTCTCAGCCTAGGGCCGGGCTCTGCAAACGGGCACCAGGCGCTCGCCGCGGCGTAGGCTCAGGGGGTGAGTGCGTACGTCTCGGCGTTCGAGCTGTTCTCCATCGGAGTAGGCCCCTCGAGCTCCCACACGGTCGGTCCGCTGCGGGCGGCCCGCGATTTCGCGCGCCGCGCCATCGCCCTCGAGACGACCTCGGGCGGCGCTCTCGGCCCGGTGGCTCGCATCACGTGCGTGCTTTACGGCTCGCTCGGCGCCACGGGTATCGGCCACGGCACGCCCGACGCCGTCGTCGCCGGGCTGCAGGGGCACGACCCCGAAACGGTCGATCCCGCGATCGTGCGCCGCGCCTGGACCGACTGGACCGACGGCGACACGCTCCTCGTCGACGGCGCGGTACCCGTGCCGTTCGCCCGGGCCGACATCGAGTTCGCCCCGCGCACGCGCCTGCCCGGCCACCCGAACGCGATGACGCTTCGCGCGCACGACCCGGCGGGCGGGGTGCTTTTCGAAGAGACGTATTACTCGATCGGCGGGGGCTTCATCCGCCGCGAGAGCGACGCCGTGGCATCCGATGCCCGTCCGCGCGCCGTGGATGCCTTTCCCTTCCGCTTCTCGAACGCCGCCGAACTCATCGAGCTGTGCGACGAACACGGGCTGACGATCGCCGAAGTCGCGCGGCGGAACGAAGAGGCGCTGCGCGGTGAAGACGAGATCGCCGCGGGGCTCGATGCGATCTGGGATGCCATGTCGGCGTGCGTCGACGCGGGGCTGCACGCCGGCGGCGTGCTCCCCGGCATGCTCAAGGTCAAGCGGCGGGCCGGGCTCATCCGCGAGCAGCTCGAACAGGCCGAGGCGGGCGGCGGGCGCGAGCTGCCCGGCGAATGGCTCGGCGCGTTCGCGCTCGCCGTCAACGAAGAGAACGCGGCCGGCGGGCGTGTCGTCACGGCGCCCACGAATGGTGCGGCCGGCATCCTGCCCGCCGTCGCGATGTACTGGTGGCGCTTTCTCGCCGACTCGGGCCTCGGCGCCGAGAACGCGGTCACGCCCTACGGTGAGCTCGTCGGGTCGGCGCTCCTCGGGCTGCACCCGAGCCCGCCCGACGCTGCCGGGGCGGCGGCGCTGGGCCCCGAAGCCGTGACGGCGGATGTCGCCGATGCGAACCGGCGCCGTGGCATCCGTCGCTTTCTGCTCACCGCGACCGCGCTCGGCTCGCTCTTCAAGGCGAACGCCTCGATCTCGGGCGCCGAGGGCGGATGCCAAGCCGAGGTCGGGTCGGCGTGCGCGATGGCCGCCGCGGGCCTGACCGCCGTGATGGGCGGCACGAACCGCCAGATCGAGAACGCCGCCGAGATCGCGATGGAACACCACCTCGGCCTCACGTGCGACCCCGTGGGCGGGCTCGTGCAGATCCCGTGCATCGAGCGGAACGCGATCGCGGCCTCGACCGCCGTGACCGCCGCGCGCCTGGCCCTGCGCGGCGACGGCGAGCACTACGTCTCGCTCGACGCCGTGGTCGAGACGATGCGCCAGACCGGCATCGACATGTCGCACAAGTACAAAGAGACGAGCGAAGGCGGCCTCGCCGTCAACGTCATCGAGTGCTGAGGGTGGGGCGGTGGCGTCGCCCGTGCCTGATCATGGCGCCGTGCGCCGAGATGTCGGCGCTCGATGCTCTCACCGCCCGGCGTAGCGACCGCTTGCGCCGACAGAATGCCAGGCAGACAGGCATCCGCGCTCATCCGGGCCAGCCGTGTCGGCGCAGGGCCCTCGCGACGACGGCTACCGCCGTTCCTCCGCGCACCCGCGCACCCGTGAGGCGGATCACCTCCCACCCCTGCGCGGCGAACGCGGCGAACCGGTCGATATCGCGATTCCACTGCGCGCGGCTCGTGCGATGATGGTCGCCCTCGATATCGACGATGATTCCAAAGCGTGCGTACACGCCGTCGGCGATGCCGAGCAGGCGCCCCAACGCATTGCGGATCTCGACGTCGAGTTCGAGCTCGGGCAAGCCTGCGGCCGCGGCATCCAACCTGTATTCGGTCTCGAGACGCGATGCGCTCCCGACGCGGATGCCGGCGAACGCCGCTTCGAGCCCCGCTCGGTGCCGTCGTCCGGGCTCCCGCAAGGCGCGCTCGAGCAGCTGCGGGCTGGCGAGCTGAAGGTGCGGCTGAGCCGCGCCGCGGTCTGAGCGGGGATGCGCACCAGATGATCGCCGATGATGGTCAGCCATCGCGACGACAGCTCGCCGCGGAGAAGCGCCCACGTCGAGGCGGGGCTGGTCCCACGCAGGCCGTCGCGCTCCTCGGTGGAGAACAGGTGGCTTCGCACTTCGCGACCGCGCACGCCGCGCCCTCGCGGGGCGCGATGCGGGTGCGGGGTGATGAGGCACAGATCATCGTCGGGGTCGAACTCGTCAGGCAGCGGCGCGCCCCATATGGCCGCCGCGGTGAGCCCCGCAAGAGCAGAATGAGGGGTGAGGATGCCTCGGGCCGCCGCCGCGCGCAGGCGCACCCGGTCGCGCTTTCGCCGATCGATTGCGAGCGGCCCGTCGTCGAGAAGGGCTCCGGTGGGTAGTAGCCGCGCGCCGCGGAACGGGCGCTCCAGGTCACGGCCGCGCAAGCGGCCCGAGGTGACGCCGTCGGCCATCGCATCGGCGCACGTGAAGGCCGTGCCCAGGTGAGCGGGGAGCGGGCGAGGCCGTTCGAGGCATCCCGTCACTGTGCTCGCTCCGCGGCGCCCTCAGAGCCTCCTACCCCCTATCTGTGGACACCTCCTTGCTCTGCGCACCTGGGGAGGAGGCTGCGTTGCCCGGTTTCGTCGGCGCGTGTTGCGCTTTCGCGGCGCGGTGACAACCACACGCGCCGACAAAACCCGCGTGGTCGACAGATCGCTAGACTCGGGTCACCCGAACCGAGCCGTCAGCAAGGATGCCGATGACCGCCCCCGACCCGTCCGTCGCGCCCGCAGAACCGCCGCCCGCGCCCGCAGCGCGCGAGCGCGAGCTGACTGCGCCCGTCTCGCTGACACTGCCGAACGGGAGGCTGAACCCGGCGGCGGTCGGCTTCGTGCGCTCGCCGCTCGTCGACACCTCGGGCATCGCCGGGCGCCGCGGCTGGGGGCGCAACAAGCGCTGGGAGTACTGGAACGTCATCACCCCCACGCACATCATGGCCCTGACGATCTCGTCGCTCGACTATGCGGCGGTGCACGAGGTGTGGATCTTCGAGCGCGCCACCGAGCGCACGTGGGGGCACGGGGCGACGGTCGTCCCCGCGCGTGACGTGGTGCTGCCCGGCTCGCTCGGCGGCGGCATCGCCATCGCGCACGCGAAAGACCTCGCGATCACGGTCACCCCCGCCGGCGACGGCGAGGTGTGGCGTCTGCACGCGGCGATCCCGGGTGCCTCGTTCGACATCACCGTGACCCGCCCGCCGCAGCACGACTGCCTGGCCGTCGTCGTGCCGTGGTCGGCGCGCCGGTTCCAGTACACGGTGAAAGACGTCGCGCTGCCGGCGACGGGCACCCTCACGACCGACGGGGTGCGGCACGACGTACCGAGCGGATCGTGGGCCGTGCTCGACCACGGCCGCGGGCGCTGGCCCTACGACGTCGCCTGGAACTGGGGCGCCGCGTCGGGCACCCTCGCCGACGGCCGCGGCATCGGCCTGCAGGTCGGCGGCCGCTGGACCGACGGAACCGGCTCGACCGAGAACGGCGTGGTCGTCGCCGGGGTGCTGCACAAGATCTCGACGCCGGTCGAGTGGCGCTACGACCTCGCCGCGCCGCTGCGGCCGTGGCGGGTGACCGGCGGTGGGTTGGATGCCAAGTTCACGCCCTTCTACGACAAACGATCCAAGACCGACCTCGGCGTGTTCGCGTCGCGCACCGACCAGTGCTTCGGCGAGTGGTCGGGCACGTTCGCGTGGACGGGCGCCGACCAGGTGCGCCACGAGGTCGGCTTCGCGGAGCTCGTCGGATTCGCCGAAGACGTGCACAACCGCTGGTGACCGGGCCTACGCTGAGCGCATGTCGTTCCAGGCGTATCTCGACAACGTCGAAGACAAGACGGGGCTGACCCCGCGCGAGTTCATCACGGCTGCCGCCGAGCGCGGTTACGGGCCGGGAACCAAAGCGGGCGAGATCATCGCGTGGCTCGCCGACGACTACGGGCTCGGCCGCGGGCACGCGA
The DNA here is from genome assembly GCF_015707995.1 of Microbacterium paulum. Taxonomy (GTDB): domain Bacteria; phylum Actinomycetota; class Actinomycetes; order Actinomycetales; family Microbacteriaceae; genus Microbacterium; species Microbacterium paulum. Next base: position 14,981 of record NZ_JAAGRY010000028.1, on the reverse strand, counting down.
TGGCGCTCGTGCACGTCATCACGAAGGGCCCGCAGATCGACGCGAAGCACGTCGGCACCGGCACGAGTCACAGCGACGCGTCTGCCACGCTGTGGCTCGACGGCAAGGCATCCGACCCGGCACGAGCGTGAACGCGCGCGCCGTCGAGGTACGCGGCCTGCGCGTGCGCCGCGGCGGCGCCGACGTGTTCGCCGGGTTCGACGTCGACATCGCGCGCGGCACCATCACGGGCCTGCTCGGGCCGTCGGGGTGCGGAAAGACCACGCTGCTGCGCGCGATCGTCGGCGTGCAGCAGACCGCGTCGGGCACCGTGACGGTGCTCGGTGAACCGGCCGGCAGCGCATCGCTGCGCCGCCGCGTCGCCTACGGCACGCAGGGATCGTCGGTGTACGCCGACCTCACCGTGCGGCAGAACCTGCGCTACGTCGCGCGCCTGCTCGGCGCTCCCGGCGGCGACGTCGATCGAGTGATCGTGCAGGTGGGTCTCACCGCGCAGGCCGACCGGCTGGTCGCCTCGCTCTCGGGCGGGCAGCAGAACCGGGTGTCGCTCGCCCTGGCGATGCTCGGCAGCCCCGAACTGCTCGTGCTCGATGAGCCGACCGTGGGGCTCGACCCCCTGTTGCGCGCAGAACTGTGGGATCTCTTCCGCGCGGTGGCCGACGCGGGGGCGACGCTCATCGTCTCGAGCCACGTGATGGACGAGGCGCTGCGGTGCGATCGCCTGTTGCTGCTGCGCGCCGGGCGACTGATCGCCGACACGACGCCTGCGGGGCTGCTCTCGAGCACCGGCACCGCCGATCCCGATGCAGCGTTCCTCGAACTCATCCGACGGGACGGCGGCGCATGAACGCCGGTCGCACCCTGGCGACGGCCGGGCGGGTGCTGCGTCAGCTCGGCCACGACCCCCGCTCGATCGCCCTCATGTTGGTAGCGCCGAGCCTGCTGGTCGGGCTGTTCGCGTGGCTCTTCAGCGAGCAGGCCGGCGTCTTCGACCGCGTCGGCGGGCCGATCCTGGCGCTGTTCCCCTTCGTGGTGATGTTCCTCGTGACCTCGATCACGACACTCCGCGAACGCCGGAGCGGCACGCTCGAACGGCTCATGACCACGCCCCTCGGCAAGGGCGACTTCATCGGCGGATACGCGCTCGCGTTCGGACTCATGGCCGTGCTGCAGGCGGTCATCACGGTGGCTTTCGCCGTGCTCGTGTGCGGTCTCGACGTCGCGGGGCCGGTGTGGCAACTGGGCCTCGTGGCCGTGCTCGACGCACTCCTCGGCACGGCGCTCGGGCTGCTCGCGAGCGCGTTCGCACGCACCGAGTTCCAGGCGGTGCAGTTCATGCCCCTCCTGGTCTTCCCGCAGATCATCCTCGGCGGGCTGTTCATGCCGCGCGACCAGATGCCGGGCGCGCTGCAGGCGGTCAGCGATTGGCTGCCGCTGAGCTACGCGATCGACGCCGTCACCGCGGTGACCGCGGGCGACGACGGATGGACCCTCTGGGGTCCGCTGCTGATCGTCGCGGCGTTCGCCGTCGGCGCGCTCGTGCTCGCATCGCTCACGCTGCACCGCCGCACGCCCTGATCGCCGCACGCCCTGATCGCCGCACGTCCCGAGCGTCCCGACCGCGGAGCGGTCAGCCGACGGCGCGGAGCTTCGCCGTCAGGGTCTGCAGGTCGCTGAGTTCGGCGTCGGACAGCACCGACATGCGCTCGGCGATCGAGCGGGCGTGCGCCGTCGCGACGCGGCGGAACGCCGCGAGTCCCTCGTCGGTCGCGCGCACGATCGCGCCGCGACCGTCGAGCGGATCGGGGCCTTTCTCGATGAGGCGTCGCGCGACCATGCGGTCGACGAGGCGTGACACGCTCGGCTGACTGATGAGCATGTTCGCCGTCACGTCACGCAGTCGCGCCGCGTGGTCGTCGCCTCGGGTGACGGTCAGCAGCACGTCGTACTCGGCCTGCGTCAGGTCGTCGTCGCTGAAGTCGCCGCTGATCTCGTGCAGAACCTCGTGCTGCGCGCGGAACAGGCTCTCCCACGCGGCGACGGCGAGGCGTCGGTCTGTCATGGCCTCAACATTAGTGCGGCTTTCATGCGGCGACGGTGATGCACCGCACCGCGCCACGTGTGGGAAGGTGGGCGCATGAATCGCATGCGCGCGATCGCGATGGCTGTGGTCGCGGGGGCGCTGGGCGCGCTGATGCTGGCGGGTTTTTTTGCGGCACAGGCATCCACGGCGCCGTCTACCTCGGACGAGCCGGTCGCCGCCGCCGCGCGAGAGCCCGCGGCGGTCGCCGCGGTGCCGTCCGGGCTCGACGACTTCAGGTTCGACTCGTTCGATGCCGATTACACCCTCACCCGCGCCGACGACGGCACGAGCCGGCTGCGCGTGGTCGAGACGATCGTGGCGGTCTTTCCCGAGACCGACCAGAATCATGGCATCCGCCGGGCGATGCCCGACACCTTCAAAGACCAGCCCCTGCGTGCGCACCTCGAGTCGATCACCGACGAGAACGGCACCCCGCGGCCATCCGAGATCGAAGACGTCGACGGAGAGTTCTCGGTGGTCTCTCGCGCCGACGGGTATGTGCACGGGCGGCAGACCTACGTCATCACCTACACGCTGCAGAACGTCACGTTCGACTATCCCGACTCGGGCCTGGAGTTCTTCTGGGATGTCAACGGCGTCGGCTGGGCGCAGCCGTTCGGCTCCGTGACCGCGCGCCTGCACCTCGACCCCGAACTGGCGGGGGCGCTCACCGGTCGGAGGGCGTGCTTCCAGGGGTATCAGGGCGCGACGGATGCTTGCGGTCAGATCGCGCGCGCCGACGAGGGCTCAGGCGGTGCGGTGATCACGGCGACGGCCCAGTCTCTCGCGCCGTACCAGACCCTGACGATGGCGGTCGGATTCGCGCCGGGCACGTTCGCGGCGTTCGACGGTTCGTACTTCGCGTCGCCGTTCGGGTGGCTGCAGGTGCTCGCCGGGCTGGGCGTGGTCGGCGGCGCGGTGCTGGCGGTGCGGGCACGGCGCCGGCCGCTCGCCGATGAGCCCGGGCGCCCGACGATCATCGCCGAGTACGACCCGCCCGCGGCGGTCGACGCGCTCGAGAGCGCCGTGCTGCTCGGGCGCAAGAACAAGGCGATCCCCGCCGAGGTGCTCGAGCAGTCGGTGGTCGGGTCGATCCGCATTCTCGAGAGCGAGGGCGGGTGGTTCTCGAGGCCCAAGCTCACCGCCGAGCTGGTCGACCCGGCACGGGCCGACGGCGACGGACGCATGCTGCTCGACGGGCTCTTTCCGACCGGACAGCCGGGCGAGCAATACACCTTCGGCCGGCAAGACTCGCGGTTCTCGTCGGCGGCGCAGGGGATCCTCGCGGCCGCAGACCGCGAGCTCACCACGCGCGGGTTGCGCCGCACGGTGCCGCGCGGCACGCGGCTGTGGCCCGTGCTGCTGACGGCGCTCTCCGCGGTACTCGTCTTCGTCTTTGGCTCGGCGGCGGTCGATCGGGGCGTGCACGGGTTCGGGCCGCTCGCGCTGATCGTGGCATCCGCGATCTTGGTCGTCACGGTGCTGCGTCTGGTGTCGCGCCGGCCGCTGAGCGCGCTCGGCGCCGACACGCGCGACCATCTGCGCGGGCTCGAAGAGTTCATCGGCTGGGCCGAGGCCGACCGCATCCGCATGCTGCAGTCGCCGTCGGGTGCCGAGCGGGTGCCGGTCGACGTGAACGACCCGCGCCAGAAGCTCGACCTGTACGAGAAGCTGCTTCCGTTCGCCGTCGTGTTTGGGCAAGAGAAGGAATGGTCGCGCCAGCTCGCGGTGCTCTACACCACCGTTGGGGCGAGCGGACCGTACTGGTTCGCGGGCACCGGGGGCTTCGATGCGTCGTCGTTCTCGGCGGGCATCGGCTCGCTGTCGTCGGCCGCCTCGTCATCGTCGTCGACGGGCGGCACGGGTGGGGGCGGCTCGGCCGGCGGTGGTGGCGGTGGCGGAGGTGGCGGCGGCGTCTGACGGGTGGATGCCTCGCGGCGTGGCCCGTCCGTATCTGTGGGCCACCTCGGGCGTGCGCCTCGCGCGCTCAGGCGCCGGCGAGCCCTGCGCCGGGTTCGAGGATCTCGCGAAGCGTCGCGAGGTCGATCGCCGTGTCGCCGTCGTCATCGTGTTCGGTGAGCGTGAAGGCGAGCCCGTGCTCGGTGAGGAAGGCGATCGTCTTCTCGAGGCGCGGTACCGCGGTGATGTGCTCGCGCCCGAACAGTGCGGCGGTGTACAGCGGCTCGCCGGCGAGGATGGCGCGCCGCAGCTCGGGGGTGGAGCGATCCGTGATGCGGTAGAGCGCCTGCAGCGGCGCGCTCGGCAGATCGGGCGCGCCGTCGAGGGTGAGGGAGATCGAGAGGTCGCTCATGCGTTCAGTTCACCACAGACCGGGCGGAGACGAAGTGAGGGCCGGTCGGAGAGGCTTCCGACCGGCCCTTGTCCCTTTGCACCAAGAGTGTCCTGCAATCACATGTCGGTAGCTGCCACAGCAAAACAACTACCGTGCGAGCACTCTATAACGGACAGGTAACGGCCCACAAGGCTTTTCCGTTACCTTTTCGTGATTCTTGGCTTGTCCGATCTCACGAAAAGTGTCGGAGTCTCACGAAGGCTGTCGGAGAGTCTCACGAAAGTGTCGGAGTCTCACTAGACGTGTCGGAAGAGCGGCGTGTCGACCAGCCTCGTTGGGTGCCGGACATAGTCTGCCCGTGAGCAGATCCCCAGTCGGGGCATCTTTGTCAGGGCTCAGGACATAGGCCAGTACCGCTCCCCAGGAGAGAGGCTGACTGCCGAATAGGAAGTATCCGTCGATGTCGATTGGATCCCTATGGACCTGACTCAGCAGTGGCCTGTTCCTCTCACCACTGAAGCGAACCGGACGCGAGCTCGCGTTGAGTACCGTCTCGATGGCGTGCAACTAGAGCTTGACGCCGTCGACTGCGACAGCGTGCCCTTCGAACGAGGCGATCCCGTTCGGAACTTTCCCAGTTGGCGGCTCAAGCGGCATTACGACGGCTACCACTGGATGGGAGCGCTTGGCGCGTCTGTCGGATTCGAGTCGCTGACGGAGCGGGGCTGCCTCATCGAATTGGACCGCACCCCGGGCGTGGTTGCGATCGCCAGCCAGCCCATGTGGATCCGATGGACCACGCCCGACGGCCCGCGCGAGCACTGCCCGGACTACTTCGTGCGTCTGGACGACGGGCACGCCGTGCTGATGGACGTCAAGCCGGCGACTCAGATCAAGGACGACGTCAGAAGACAGTTCGACATGACAGCGGTGTTCGCCGCTGAGCGCGGCTGGCGGTATGTCGTCTATGACGCGGAATCGGTAGTCCGCGAGGCCAACCTCCGATTCCTGGGCCCGTTCCGAGACTGGGCGAGCAGCGAAGAACTGCCAATGCTCCCAGAAGATGGGCTGCCCCTGGCTGAGGTAGCTGCGCTGCTCGGCGTCGGATCCGAGGGCTTCGCACACTGCTACGCGCACCTCTGGTCAGGAGCGCTCGAGGCAGATCTCGATCAAGCCCTCAACATCAGAACGATCGTGTGGCAAAGGAGCGTGTGATGCGCGTTGTAGTTGGCGGGTCGCTCACGTGGCGTCAACGCAAGTTCTCGGTCTTGTTCATTGAGAAGGATTCGGCGATGCTCCGAGATGAGGACGGAAGTGAGGTCCAAGTCGCTCTCGACGAGCTTCGACATGATGCAACACCGGTGCCTAGCGACACTTCAGGTCTGCTGAACCTTTCTCTGCAGGTGCAGGACATCACGCCGGACATGGATCCGTGGCTGCAATCGTGCATACGCATCGAGGCGACCCGAGAAGAGATCGGGGTCGGGAAGGCTGTTGAAACGGAGCGCGAGTGGCTGGAGGTGCGCCTAAGTAGAACTGTCTCCACGCGCGCCGTGGAGCGTCGGCTTAAAGCGTTCCGAGAGCAGGGGACGACCACTGCAGGCAAAGGCTCCCCACGCAAAAGCACCTGGGATCCACGCCTCGTCGAGGCGATCAACCACGTACTCGGAGGCAAGAGCCGCGCCTCGACTGTGAGCCGAACGACAGCGATCGAACAAATCACGAGGCGCGTCGAACGTCTCCACGGCGATGCGGTGAAGCTGCCGAGCCGAGCGACGTTCTTCCGACTTCTCGAAGCAGACGAGCACGGGCAATTCACCTTCGGTTCCGCCAAGACTCGCGAGTCGCTTGCGCTTCAACCGGACGGCACATTCGGCACTCGCACCGCACTGCGTCCTGGCGAACTGGTCGAGATGGACTCTACGCGGATCGATGTCATGTTGCGGATCGATGAGGAAACCGTCGGCCGGCCCGAACTGACGATTCTCCTCGACGTCGCAACTCGCTCGATTCTCGCCGCGATGCTGCGCCCTGAGGGCACGAAGAGCGTCGATCTGGTGGCTGTCCTTGCACGGGCCTTGGTGCCCTATGGCCGGCGTATGGAAGGGGTTCGCGAGACCCGACAGCTGATCTCGACGGCATGGGCTGACGATCAACTGATCGATCAGGAGCGATTTGCGCGATTGCGTCTCGCCCAGCCGTATGTGTTTCCCGACACGATCACCACCGACCGCGGACGAAACTACTTGTCGCGGCATTTCCGCGCTGCGTGCGAAACCTTGAGTATCTCGCTGATCACCTCGGCGCCGCACACACCAACGGACAAACCGCACGTAGAGCGAGCGTTCGGGGCAATCAACTCAATGCTGCTGCAACATGTGAAGGGATATGTCGGCCGCAGCGTCGAACATCGCGGTCGCGACACCGACACGGAATCCGACGAACTACTGACGATCGCACAGGCCCAGGAGCTCCTAGAGGACTGGATCGCGGTCGAGTGGCAGAATCGTCCGCACGACGGACTGCGCGACCCGTTGCATCCGCGTATCAAGTTGTCCCCGAACGAGATGTGTCGCGCGTTCCGTGCGTACGTGCCCGAACTCCACGTACCGCTGACGCGGGACGACTACATCGCGCTGCTACCTGTCGACTACCGAGTTCTGAACCGCTACGGCGTGCGCATCGATAATCGCATCTACAACTCCGAGCGGCTCAAAGGCCTGTGGAGGCGCAAGTCTCCCGACAATGCGCGGAACGGCCGATGGCCGATCCGCGTAGACCCCTACAATCTGCACGTCGTCTGGCTCGAGCGGGACGGCGAGTTCATCCCTCTGAGATGGTCCAATCAGGTCCATGAACTCCCGATGCTGGGTGACGTCTGGCGGTACGCCCGCACGTCACGCTCCGGTGATGTCGCGGATCTCGATGCTGAACGTCGCGAGCTTGCGATGGCGATCAAGGCGTTCGCCGGTCAAGGGAATCCGGCCCCTCGAAACAAGGGTCAGAAGCGAAGCGGGCGAGAGCGCGCTCGAATGGCAGCGATCGCTGACGATCCGATGAACTTCACCAGTCTGAAGAGCATCGAGGACGAGAAACGACCTGCTGACGATGACAATTCGTCCATCGAGACCACCTCTACTGAGGAATGGCCTAACACCGGTGGCTTCCCTCTCATCGGAGACAGGCTCGACGAGGTGCGGCGGAGGATCGACGAATGATCGAGATCGCGACGAAGGAAGGCTGGCGTGAGCACGTTGACACCGCGTATGAGCGCCCGGCACCGGTCACATCCGCGGAGCTTCGGGCCATGAGCTTCGGGGACCGCGCGTTGTACAACCAGGGACGGGCTCAATACTCGCAGGCGGGCGCATTCGTGCGGACACCGCAGTTCGAAGCCTTCCAGCGAGCGGTTCGGGATCGCGTCATGCTCAACGCCTACCGACGAGTTGGGAAGCTAGGCCTGATCCTCTCGGGGGAGCCAGGCCAGGGCAAGACTACTTCGCTAGTCGAGATCGGTAGAGCACACGAACGCAGGCGGCGAGACACCGGCCACCCGGCAGCGGGACCAGGCATGCTCCCAGTCGTGTATGTCGCGGTACCGGCCCAGTGCTCCGCCAAAGCTCTGATGCATGAGTTCGCCCGGTTCCTCGGTCTCCCAGTTCTCGGCAGGATGACCTACGGGGACCTGCTGGAAGCGGTCTCGAACGCCCTGCGCAGATGCTCCACCGAACTCGTCTTGGTCGACGACGTGCATCACCTTGATCTGAAGTACCGGCAGAACGTCGAGGCATCAGACATGCTCAAGCAGCTTTCCGAGCGATGTGGAGGCACGTTCGTCTACGCCGGAATCGCAGTTGAGGGGACCGGGCTTCTCGACGGCTCCCGTGGTGGGCAGATCGGGAAGCGATGCGAAGTGCACGTGGCCTCACCATTTCCTTTGATCTCGACGGCGGAGAAGGCTCGCTGGGGTGATCTGCTCCTCGCTATGGAGAGCTCGCTGAGTCTGACAGAGCAACGGCTGGGATCGATTCTGTCCGCGGCGCCGACACTTCACGCGCTGACGGGCGGCGAGATCGGACTGCTAAAGGACCTCTTGCAGTTCGCTGCCCTGAGCGCGATGGACGACGGAACCGAGAAGCTCGATTTGGCCGCATTCGAACGCGACCTTGCCCGTCGTCAGACGGCCGCAACGCTCCACACAGGCAAGCCGCGACGATCGCGATCGCCTGTGAGTGCGGCATGACCTCGCGTCCCGGGCTTCCAATTTCCGTTCGCCTGTATCCGGGGGAAACGGCGGCGAGCTACTGGGCGCGGCTTTGCGCCGCAAATGCAATCGGCGAAAAGGACCTCTGGCTGGCGTTGCGACGCGAGGATCGAACCCTCCCCATCCGGGTGACACCGAGAAGCGCTCTCCGGAAGATCGAGGTTTTGGGTGGGCTTCCGGATGGTGCATTGCTCCGCGAATCCGGCGGTCGCGCCTGTGGACATGGTGGAGCCACGCGACAAGTCGAATGCCCGAGTTGTCGCATGATTCCGGTAGCTGTCGCTCTCTGCAGACGGTGCGCGGGAGGCGATCAGATCACGGTCGCGCGTATGCACGGCCCGGTCTGCGTGCGCCACCGGAGGTGGCACGGAAACGGCCGAGATACTCCCCTGTCGGGGAGGCACAAGCACCTGCTCGCGCAACGTCTGCTGAATGGAACTCTCGCTCTTCGTGGTGTGCCGTATCGGTCCCCCGAAGTCGATGCGGCCGCGGAGTTGACGCAACTGCGAAGCCTCGAAGGTGGGTGCGCAACTGACCCTTTGGGTGACGAGATCCTTCAGTTTCCGTGGCGGATCGCGCTCACGGCTCGTCTTACCGATGATCGTCTCGCGAACGTTCTGATGTCGCCTGGTCTTGGTGGATACGCACTGGCAATGCTGTTCGATCGTGTAGTCACCGCGCACTCTGTAGGGCGTCGGGCCGTGGAAGACGTCTTCGACGGCCTGAGAATCCAGGGGCGGGAACTCTGGATCGGCAAATCCGCGGTCACTATGCAAGGCGGCTGCGTACTCACGCCCGCTGCCATGCGCATGCTTCCGAGGGTCAAGGCGATCAGGGCGCATCTTGCTGAACCACCGCGTGGAACTGACGTCCAGGTAGCCATGCGAACTCTTCCCTGTCGTGTGATTCCGCTGCCCGGGGAGACACCTGCAGGCTTCCTAGCGAGGTTGGCCGTCGCCAACTCGCTCGATCTCATCGCGCTCACCCATTACTTGGAGCGGACGGTTGGTGCCAACAGCTCGAGGTCGACCAACGCGCGATTCACATCTGCGACTGAGGCAATCGGTGCGCTGCATCCCGGACACTTCGCCGAGCAGCGGGCACGATTCCTTCTGTTTCGACGCTGCCACCACGTGGGATGGATGCTTCGACGCTGCGGCACGTGCGACATTGTCGATCGCGCTCGCTCCGCCTGCTCGGTATGCAGCGATCGGAGCCCCACAGAAGTGTTTAGCAGGGGAGGAGGGTTTTGCGTTCGCCATCGTCGATGGCACTTCCTCGGTGAAGACGAATTCTTGCCCAGTGCGTCTGCGTGCCATCGCGCCGAGCAAGCGATGTCGGGAATCCTTTGGAGACGCGGGGTGACGATGCACACGGGCGAATATGGCCTCGCGGTGCGTTTGATCCTCGACAGTTGGCAAGAGCAAACTGACGCGCGGTGGTTCAGAACCTCGCGCTTGTATCCGCCGACAGTCGACCTGCTCGTGACGCTGACGCACCCGGACGTCGCGCTCAGCTTAACTGCACTCGCCGAGAGCGAATCCCAGCAGGTCGAGGGGCTAATCGGACTCGTCGTGGGCACTGGAGGCGGAAGCCGAACGGCGGAACTGGAAGCGACCGCGGCCACCGTCGTGGCGGTTCACCGCGCCGCAATGTACAGCGCAGTCCGAATGCCGAAATCGAGCGGAGCGACGGTATCGAAGGCACGATTCGAAAAGGGGATCGCTGAGGCGTCCTACCGTGAGAAGGCGGTGCTCCTGCGACACGTCACGCGCTCCGGTCGACGAGCGGACGTCGTAGAGCGTGCTGTCCGGGCGGCACCTGCATCTCGGGTGGTATCGCGGCGCATCGTTCCGGGCTGGGCGGACAACGCACCGTGGGTCAGGCAGGGGACGGGACGGTGCTCAGCGACTTCGAAGATCGGGGGCGTCATCCGGGACCAGGTCGGTCAAGGCGATGCCGAGCACCTGGGCGAGAGCCAGGAGAGTTCGCAACGTCGGGTTAGCCGGGTGGCCGGGGCGTGATTCGCCCTTCTCGTACTTCTGATATGTGTACCGGGTCAGCCCGGCGCGGTAGGCCACGTCTTCCTGGCTCAGATTGGTTTTGTGGCGAGCAGTGCGAAGGGAAGTGGCGAAGCGCTGCGCGAACGCAGCCCAATCTGCTTCCAAGTCGTCGTTCCGCTGGCGCACCTTCCAAGCGTCTAGATCCCGGTGCTCTTGTTTGGCCTAATCGGTATGGCATAATTTGGGAGGCCATACGAAACAATCATCATCCTCGTCGGATTGCTCCGCTACTCCCTGCACGTGTGCTGCCCATCCCGGTGACTGGCGGTCGCGCCGCGGGATCGGCCCGTGCATGCGACCGCGAAATGTGATGGTGTGCGTCATGTGTGAGGCGTTCCCGATCTGGTGGCAGGACATCACGAGTCCGCCGCCTACTGAATGGGTGTACATGTTCGAAGAGTTCACCGGCGATGACACCGCGGAGGAATGGGCACTGGCTGCCGCCATCTTCATCGCGCAGACTCGGCGCCGCACGCGCGTCGGTCCGACCTTCGCCGAACTCTTCACCCATCTGCTGCCCGACACCGGTGGATTGCCGGGTCCTTTCCCAAGACTCGAGTTCATGGAGCGCCGACGGGCGGTCACGGGATTTCGGGGTCACGCCGCCATCGAGTGGCGCCGTCGAGGAATGATTAGCTTCGACAGGGCCGTGATGCGCAGTCTGCGCGTGGGGCGCGCGTTCCGTGAGCATTCTCGACTGCGGCAACAGTCCCGAGCCGCGATCGCCGTTTGCAGCGGTCAACACTCGGCAGCGGCCCCCGCTTCGAAACTGGGGGATGGCAAACGAGGGGTAGAGGGCGCGTAGTCTCCGGTGGGCGTGGCGACAGCGCCGCCTCCGACTCAACCGGCAGGTTAATCGAAGAGAACTCCTATCAAGAAGGAGACACCATGACCGAGCGCACTCCACCAGAGATTCAGCGAATCATCGCTCGCATCGAGCCCGGCTGGCCGGAGAACATCGACGTGGGCCCTGGCTGGTACCCGCTTCTCGGCCGACTGGACGCGCGGCTAACAGCGATCGCTCCGGGCTACGTCGTTCAGCAGATCAAGTCGAAGTTCGGAGCACTCAGCTTCTACGCCCGAGCAACCGAAGACGTGTACGACTACAACGAAGAGTTCAGCCAGGCCATTCTGGCAGCCGAGTGGGAGAGCACGACGACCTGCGAGGAGTGCGGGGCTCCGGCCAGGACTTACACAATCCGGATGTGGGTGTGGGCGCTTTGTGAACCTCACGCTTGCGCTAAGGCCGACCTGCCGGCTGAATAAGGATCACCGCACTCGGCAGGGGATTACGGTGCGAGGTGCTCGTCGAGGAACTGGCCAACGCGCACGACGTGGGCGAGCGTGATTCCTACAAACTTGTCGGGGCGGACCACGAGCGAGGCGACTTCCGTCATGGCTGTCAGTCGGCGCTCGGCATCGCCGGGAGCGCGGTCGTCCGCCCACACGACCGCGTCTGGATTCGTCTGCCGGATGTGCGAGATCAGGCTCGTCGTCCGCCATCCCGGCTTAGGCCAGTTCTGCCACGGCACGTACGGGCCGACAAGCTTGCCGCGCAGCGGCCCGCGGATCAACCAGCTGACCTGATCGCGCGACCAGGTAGTCAACCATGCGACCTGCACGCCGGGTCGCTGCGCGAGATCATCGAGCGCGTTCACCAGGTCATCATCGACGGCCATCCAGGAACGCCACCCGGGGTCGTCTTGGTGTCGTGAGTATTCATCCTCGCGGTACACCCGGGAGATTGTGCCGTCCACGTCGAGCGTCAACAGTGCGCTCCGAGCGCCAGGGCCACTAGTCAAGATGCGCCTCCTCTCAATCTGTGTTGCACCGAGCCCTGGAGAGTTTGGGCCGAGGGTGCGCGGGCGGCGCGGCTAGTTGTGCGTGTAAGTACCGCCGCCTTAACTTACACAGGCCATCGACGCCGGGGCCGAAGCAAACTTGGACGGCGACGACGGGTAGTCACGAAAGTATTGACGGTCAGGCCGTAACCGAACCGATCCAACCGAGCTAGTAGGCATGCTCGAGCAGTTCTCGGTGCTTGAGTATCAGCCCTTGCTGTCATCGGCGCATCTGTCCCGGACCAGAGCTTGGTCTAACGATGGTTGGTCGCTCTAAGCTATTCGGACCATAGTCGCGGGAAGCCCCGCCACTCCCTTTTCCTCGCGGTGATCGGGCAGCTGGCCGGGGCGGCGTGGTTTGCATTGACCCCGGGCGACGCGCTGGCCATCGCCCCGCATGTCTCTTTCGATTTTCGCAATTTTGCTGTTACGATTCATGCATGGCTGGAACGATGGGGGCGCGAATTCGTGCTGCGCGGGAAGCGTCAGGAATGCTCGCGGCGGATCTCGCCGAACGTGTCGGATTGTCGGCGTCGGCGTACTCGTTGATCGAGAACGACAAACGCAATGTCAAAGCCAACGAAGCGACCCGGATCGCGCGGGCTCTGGGCATCTCGGTATTGTCGCTCCTAGAGGACGAGGCGTCGCCGTCCCTCGCGGCCGCAGCGCGCTCCGTCACGACGATGCACGCGGCTGACAGTGCCCTATTGGCGCGTGTGAACCAGATTCAGGATTTGCGACTGGCGCTTCCGCCCGACAGGCGGCATCGGCACGCGTCATGGGAGAACGTCCCCGAGGTCGACGGGCTGAACGAGGTTGCCGCTGCGCGTGCACTCGCGGACTGGGTGCGTGCGAGCATCCACGACCATGAAAAGGGAGCTGGCCGCTTCGTCGGACTCGCGGAAGAGCTCGGCGTGCACTTCGGGATTGACGTGATCGTGGAGTCGTACCCGGGGGACGTCATTGGCGCAGCCTTGCTGAACCGGTCGTATCCCACGATCGTGGTGAATTCGACACAGCAGCGGCAACGTTCTTTGTTCACTCTGGCTCATGAGCTCGGTCATCTGCTGGCGGGGGAGGACGGCGGGATCACCGTCGACGGGAAAGTGTCCTCGTCGAGTCCGGAAGAGCGGCGGGCGAACATGTTCGCCGCGGAGTTCCTTTTGCACCGCGACGATGTCGCTCGGATCGTGAAGGAATCAACGAGGCAGATCGCGCCAGCGCTGGCACGGATGATGGATGAGCTGGACGGGTCCTACTTGTCCTGTGTGTACCGGCTGCACAACCTCGGGTACATCAACGCGGCCGGGCGGGACGCGCTGATCGATTTGCGGCGTGCGCGGTTCATAGAATCGGTGGAGGACGAGGGGCTGAAGGTCGTGTTGCAGTCCCGCAGTGACGAGTTGTCGGAACGTTGTGTGTTGCCCACGCAGCTGTTGGGAACGTTGAAGCGTGCGTATCGTGACGGTCTGGTGAGTGCGGCGCCGATTGCGGGGCTGGTCGGCATGTCCATCGAGGACGTGATCTTGATGCTGACCCCGACGGAGCCGGCGCCCGAGGTGCCGGTCGTGTTCGGTGAGTTCGATCCCGTCGACGTCGTGGACGACGCGTTCTCCACGGGTTTCCCCGGCTGAGCTGGCGCAAGCGATGCCGCTGATCCTGTTCGATACGGTCACGCTCGAGCATTTCGCTGCGACCGGGCGTTTGGACTTGCTAGAGGAAACCTACTCAGGTTTCGACGAGCCCCGGTGGGTGGAGCAGGTACGCGAGGAGGTCCGAGCCGGCGCCGGAATGTCGAAGAGCCAGGCGCTGTGTCAACCGGTTTTGGACTTGGCATGGCTGGGAGAACCCGTCGAGGGACCCCTGAAAGAAACCCTGCGGCTGAAGATTCTCCTTGGTGGCACGGACGATGATGACGAGCACCTCGGGGAAGCGGAGTCGATCGCGGTGGCGGCCGAAGCCGGCGCCGTCTTCGTCACCGACGATGCCGGTGCGTTCGACTTCGCTCGCCACAACGGGATGCTCGGCCCAGCGAACGTCAAGGACGCGTGCGTAGTGCTCTGGGAGGCATGCTCCCTCGGACTCATCACCGACGAAGAGATCACCCAGTTCCATGTGGACGTGTTCGACGCGCAACGCACCATGCGCTGTAGGTGCTCGCGCTGGCCCGGCGGGGACTCGCTCGACGAGCGCATTCGTCGCCTCAACCGCGGTCGCTCTTTTTGACCGGGCAGCGGTCCTGGCGGAGACTCCGCGCCACGGGGTGCTGAACCCTTCTCACGGGACCTGACAAGTTCCGGTCTAGTTGGCAACTGTGACTCGCTGGGAGCGTGTCAAATGGTGTGTGTAAGGGGCCGGGTCTCCTTACGAAAGGAAACACACTGTTGGCTATCGATAGGGCGTCGCGTGAAGAGCGACGTAAGGCTCAGGCGGAGGG
>NZ_JAAGRY010000027.1 GCF_015707995.1 Microbacterium paulum | reverse complement strand
GCCGTCGCCGCCGCGGTCGAGACCGACGGCGCCGGGGTCGACACGGGCGCGGCGGACCGCCACGGTTGCCACAGTGCGAGCACGAGCGCGACGATGGCGCCCACCACGACGATCGCCAGCAGCAGCGCCACGAGCCGCCGGCGCCGGTAGACGGCCGGCGACGGACGGCGCCTGGTCGGAGTGCTCACCGCTCCAGGCTAAGCCGCCGCAACGCGCGTTCACCTCCGCGGCACGCGGAACGGCCGCGCGACTGAGAACTCTCGACCGTCAGAGCGCTTTGAGCATGCGCGTGTTGCCGAGCGTGTTCGGCTTGACGTGCGCGAGGTCGAGGAACTCGGCGACGCCCTCGTCGGGGCTGCGCAGCAGCTGCGAGTACACATCGGGGTCGACGACCTGCTCGCCGATCGGGGCGAAGCCGCGCCGCGTGAAGAAGTCAACCTCGAAAGTGAGGCAGAAAAGTCGCGACAGGCCGAGCTCGCGGGCGTTCTGCTGCAACCGGTCGACGATCGCGCCGCCGACGCCGTGGTGCGCCCAGGCATCCGCCACGATGAGCGTGCGGATCTCACCCAGGTCTTCCCACATGACGTGCAGCGCGCCGCAGCCGACGAGCTCGCCGTCGGCTTCGGCGACGACGAACTCCTGCACCGCCTCGTAGACCGTGACGACGTCTTTGCCGAGCAGAATCCGGCGCTCGACCCAGGGTTGCAGCAACGCGAGAATGCCGCGCACGTCCGACGTGCGGGCGGAACGGACGGTGACGGCGGGCACGCACCCACTGTATTGCGGATCGGATGCGCCGTCGTGGCCCGCGATGACCCCTACGCTGGTCACCTGGGGATGCTGGCCGCCGGCGCCCGACAGACCGGTGCGACGGGAGAAGACCGACGTGAGTGTGCTGCGCGACTATGCCGCGACGGTGTCTCAGCCGACGCTGCCGCTCGCCGACGCGGGCGAGCACGCCCGCTACGACGAGGTCGTCGAGTCGGACGGCGCGTTCCGCCCGGGCTGGAAGGCGCTCGCCTCGCACGCCCTCGCGCTGAGCGCCGACGATCTGCACCGCGTCGACGGCGAGATCGTGCGCTTTCTCGCCGACGACGGCGTCTCGTACGCCCGGCCCGGAACACCCGACGGCGGCGCCGAACCGTGGCAGCTCGATGCGGTGCCGCTCGTGCTCGACGCGGCGGCGTGGGCTCCACTCGAGGTCGCGCTCGCCCAGCGGGCCGAACTGCTCAACGCGATCCTCGTCGACCTCTACGGCGAGCGCCGGCTGCTGCGCGAGGGGATCGTGCCGTCGGCGGTGGTCTTCGCCCACTCCGGCTACCTGCGGCCGCTGGCCCGGCGCAGCGCCGTCGACCCGCAGCCGCTGCTGCTCTCGGCGGTCGACCTCGGCCGCGACGCCGACGGCGAATGGCACGCCCTCGCCGACCGCGTGCAGGCGCCGTCGGGCCTCGGCTTCGCCGCCGAGAACCGGCGCGTGATCTCGCAGGTCATGCCCGACCTGTTCCAAGAGAGCAGCCTCCACCACCTCGACCCCTACTTCGCGGCGCTGCGCGCGGCGCTGCTCTCGTCGACGCTCGACACAGTCGACGACCCGCGCGTTGTGCTCCTCTCGCCGGGTACTCTCAGCGAGACCGCGTTCGACCAGGCGTTCCTCGCGAACGCGCTCGGCTTTCCGCTCGTGCAGGGCAGCGACCTGGTCGTGCAGGGCGGCTTCGTGTGGATGAAGCCCGCCGGGTGGCCGGCCAAGCGCCCCACCGACCGCATCGACGTGATCATCCGTCGTGTGGATGCCGCGTGGTGCGACCCGCTCGAACTGCGCGGCGACTCGCGGTTGGGCGTCGCGGGACTCACCGAGGCGGTGCGTCGCGGCACCGTGCGGCTCGTGAACGGCCTCGGGGCCGGCGTGCTCGAGAACCCGGCGCTCATGCCCTACCTCGCCGAGGCGTGCGAGGCGCTCCTCGGTGAGCAACTACGCCTGCCGTCGGTGCCGACGTGGTGGTGCGGCGACGAGGCATCCCGTGAGCTCGTTCTCGCACGGCTGGCCGCGGGCGACCCCACGCTGATCGTGCGCACGATCGACGAGCCGCGCAAGACGCTCGGCGACCTGTCGCCGAGCGAGCTGGCCGCCCGCATCGCGGCCGCACCGCACCGCTTCGTCGGTCAAGACCAGTTGCCGCTGTCGCAGACGCCGGTGTGGTCGCCCGCCCGCCCCGGGCAACGCGCGGGCCGGGCCGCCGCGCAGCCGCTGACCCTGCGCGCCTTCGCGCTGCGTTACGGCTCGACCTACCGCCCGCTCGTCGGGGGGCTCGCCACGGTGCGCGCGCACGCCGATGCCCCGCCGCGCACGAAAGACGTCTGGGTGCTCAAGGCGCAGACCGACGATCCCGATCAGAACCTCAGCGAGATCGCGCCGTTGCCGGCCGGTTCGTCGGCGCGCACGATCCCGCCGCTCGCACCCCGCGCCCACGCCGACATGTTCTGGACGGGGCGTTACGCCGAACGCACCGAAGACCTGCTACGGCTGCTGCTGGCAGCCCAAGCCGAGCTCGACCAGCCCGGCGCCTACATCGCCGGAGTCCTCGCCGACCCGCCCCGCGTGCTGCTCGACGCGCTCGCGCGCCTGGCCGGCATGCGCTCACTCGACCCCGAACCCGAACTGCGCTCGCTGCTGCTCGACGCCGCACGCCCCGGCTCGGCCGCCCACTCGATCGCGCGCCTGCGCGAAGCGATGGCGGGTGTGCGCGATCAGCTCTCGGGCGACACCTGGCGTGTCTTCGCGAACATCGACCGGGCGAGCCGCGCGCTGCGCAGCTCGGCCCACCCGCACCGCACCGCCGAGTCGGGGGGGCGCATGCTCGCCGCCATGCTGTCGCTCTACGGCGTGACGGCGAACATGATCCGCGACACCGGCTGGCACATGATCGAGGCGGGTCGCTACCTCGAGCGCGGCCTGCAGCTGTGCGAGCTGCTCACCGCCGGCCTCGCCGAGAAGCACGACGCCCGCGCGACGCGCGACGTGCTCGAGGCGGTGCTCCTGGCATCCGAGAGCGTCGTCACCTACCGCCGCCGCTATCGCGGCTCGGTGCGGGCGTCGGACGTGCTCGACCTGGTGCTGCTCGACGGCAGCAACCCGCGCTCGCTGGCCTTCGCGCTGACCGAACTGCGCACGCACCTCGCGGCCATGCCCGCCTCGACCGGCTCGAGCCGCGCCGAGCGCCTGCTCGACCACCTCGACACCGAGGTGGCGGGCATCGACGTGACCGCGCTCGTCGCGGTGTCGGGCGGCCGTCGAGACGCGCTCGTCGACTACCTCGCGCACGTGAGCGAGCAGCTCGAACGGTTGTCGGATGCCGTGCGCCACCTGCACTTCGAGAGCGGGCCGCCCGCCGTTCCGCTGTCGGAGCTGTCGCTGGTCGAAGTGATGGAGGCCCGCGCATGACCCGCTACCGCGTGTGGCACCGCACCGCCTACACCTACGGCAAGCCGGTGCAAGACAGCGTCGGGCAGTTCCACCTGGTGCCCCGCGATCTGCCGTGGCAGCGACTCGAGGCATCCGCTGTCGTCGTCGACCCCGTGCCCGGCGATCTCGACGCCGACACCGACTATTTCGGCAACGCGTCGACGTACTTCCACCTGACCGACCCGCATTCCGAGCTCACCATCACCGCCTCGAGCGAGGTCGACGTCGACGTGCCCGCCTACGATCCCGCCGCCCTCGCGCAGCCGTGGGAGCGTGCGCGCCCGCTCGCGCACCCCGAGACCCCCGGGGCGTGGGCGGCGACCGAGTACGCGCTCGAGTCGGCCCGCGCGCGGCACGCGCCCGACGCCGTCGCGTATGGCGCAGAGTCGCTGACGCCGGGCCGCCCGCTCGGCGAGGCGGTCACCGACCTCATGCAGCGGATCTTCCGCGACTTCGACTACGACAAGACCGCGACGACCGTCACCAGCACGGTCGCCGACGCCATGCGCGCCCGCGCGGGCGTCTGCCAGGACTTCGCCCACGTGGCCCTGGCCTGCCTGCGCTCGCACGGGGTCGCAGCCCGGTACGTGTCGGGCTACCTCGCGACGCGGCCCGCGCCCGGCAAGGAGCGGGTGTTCGGGGCGGATGCCTCGCATGCCTGGCTGTCCGTGTGGCTACCCCCGACCGGCGAGGTGACCGGCGACGCGGCGGGCGAGGCCGCGGGCGGGCCGGCCGGCGAAGGCCAGTGGCTCGCGATCGACCCGACCAACGATCAGTGGGCCGACGACCGCTACGTGACGGTCGCGTGGGGACGCGACTACGGCGATGTGTCTCCCGTGAAGGGCATCATCTTCACGAAGGCGAAGCAGTCGACGCTGCGCGTATCGGTCGACGTGGCGCCCCTCGCCGACTGAGCGTCCACCCGGCGGATTGTGCGGGTTCTCTATAAAAACGCATAGATCCGGCGGTCGCCGTCTCTGCGGTGATCGTCACAGCGCTCACGGTCGGGGTGTTCGGCTTCGTGGGATCTCTCGGCGACGACCCGAGCGGCAACGCCGAAGCCGCCGAGACCGCCGACGCGACCGCGCTGTCGGCGCCGCCCAGCGGGTCGGCCGACGCTCCGACCTTCGACGTCGCCGCCGCCGCCGACGAGGCCATGGCGACCCTCGCCGACTACTCCGACGCGTCGCGTGCCACCGAAGACGCGCTGTACCAGGCATCCGAGGTTCTTCGTGCTGCGACGACGGCCGAAGCGGCAGACCTCGCCCTGACCGCCACGCAGCAGGCCGCCGACGCCGTGCGCGCCGACGCTGAGGCGTACCGCGCATCGCTCATCGCCGCCTCGTCGGCCACGAACACCCAGCCCACCGGCGGTGACGTCGCCGCCCAGTTCGCCTACCGGCACCAGTACGTCTTCTCGTACAACAGCGCGGTGTGGGGCGACTACAACGACTTCGGCGGCGACTGCACGAACTTCGCGAGCCAGGGCCTCATCGCCCGCGGCTGGAAGGTCGACGACACCTGGTATTCCGACGGCGGCATGTGGACGGCCTCTGACGCGTGGATCGGCACGGTGCAGATGAGCGAATACTTCGACGCGCTCGGCCTGACCTACGCGACCCAAGACGACCTCGACCGCGTGCGCGTCGGCGACATCGGCCTCTTCCACTGGGGCGAGCTCGACACCACCATGGACCACACCATGACCGTGTCGAAGGTCGAGTACGTGCCCGGCGGCGCCCCCAAGGTGTACTTCATCAGCCACAACGAAGACGGCGAATACCGCGAGCTCGAGACCGTGCTGAACGTCGAGCACACCGACTCGACGGTGTGGATCTACCACATCCCCTGATCGCCGAGCGGGGTGCGGGGTGGCGTCTCCGCTTGCCCCGCACCCCGTTCGCTCAGCTCTCGTCGCGGATCACCGGCACGCCGTCGGTGATCGCGTACTCCTCTTCAGGCGAGAGCACGAGGCGGTGGCGGTAGTGGAACGCGAAGCCGATCAGGATGATCGCGTACACGATCACGATCGCCACGATCGCCGGCAGGTAGGTCGGGTTCAGCAGGAACCCGACGAAGATGAGCGCGGCGATGATCGCGGCGGTCACGGCGCCCGGCACACCCCACGGGCTGCGGTACGGGCGGTTCAGGTGCGGGTGCTTCTTGCGCAAGATGATGTACGACACCAGCTGCAAGAAGTACGCGACGACCGCGCCCCACACGGCGATGTTCAGCACGATCGCCCCGGCGAGCGCGCCCGCACCCTGGTTGAGCTCGGCGAGCACGTCGAGCACCACGAGGGCGACGAACCCGATGATCGCACCCACGAGCAGCGCGACCCACGGCGTCTGCCGCTTGCCGGTGAGCGACAGCCAGCGCGGGTAGTAGCCGGCGCGCGAGAGCGAGTACATGTTGCGCCCGTAGGCGAACATGATGCCCTGCAGCGATGCGAGCAGACCCACGAGGGCGAACAGGGCCAGCAGTGCCGCCACCTGGTCGCCGACCATCGCGCGGAAGCCATTGAGCAGCGGCTCGCCCTGGTCGGCGGCGCCGGTGTCTTCGGCGCCCAGCAGGGCCGTGTTGAAGAACAGCACGAGCAGGCCCGTCACGATCAGGGTGCCGCGCGCCCAGAAACCGGCCTTGGGAATGTCGCGCACGGGGTCGAGCGACTCTTCGGCCGCGAGCGGCAGCTCTTCGATGCCGAGGAAGAACCACATCGCGAACGGCAGCGCGAACAAGATCGGCAGCACGCCGTGGGGCAGGAACTCGTTCCAGCCCGGGTCGGGCTCGATGTTCCACAGCGACGCCCAGTCGAGCGCGGGCGAGAAGAGCGCCATCACCGAGAACACGACGATGATCGCGATCGAGATGATCGACACCACGATCGCGAACCGGAACGAGATGTGCGCACCGGCCGAGTTCAGCGCGATGAAGACCGCGTACAAGATGATGTACAGCACCCAGCCGGGCAGAGTGATGCCGAGAAGCGGGTCGAGGATGCCGTTGACGTACGCCGCCGAGAAGTACACGATCACCGCGGTCGTGGCGACATACTCGATCGTCTCGGCCGCGCCCGTGATGAGCCCTCCCCACGGGCCCATGGCGGTGCGGGCGAACGAGTAGGCGCCGCCGGTGTGCGGCATGGCGGCCGACATCTCGCCGATCGAGAAGATCATGCCGTAGTACATGACCACGAGGATCGCGAAGGCGATGAGCATGCCGCCGAAGCCGGCGAAGTCGATGCCGAAGTTCCACCCCGAGAAGTCTCCCGAGATGACGGCGGCGACGGCGAGCCCCCAGAGCCCCCAGATGCCGGCGGAGCGGCGCAAGGTACGGCGCTCGAAGTAGTCGCCGTCGGCGCGCACGTACGTGGCTCCGGCGACCTTGTGGGTGTTGGTCGTTTCTGACATCCGTCCTCCGGTGACGTCGGGTGACTGCGGTGACTGCGGGTGACCACGGGTGGGTCGGCGCGCTCACGTCGTCGTGACCGCGTTTCGCACGATTGTGTCGCCCAATGGCAGGTTGCGTCTACCTTTTTGTGTGACTTCCTCGTTACAGTTGCCGCACAGAACGATCACGCGCTCGTGCTCGACGACCGCGTAAAGGTAGGTTGGCTCGCAACGAGGCGGGCCGCACTGCGCGGGAGGAACCACCATGCCAGGCAATCTGACGACGACCGAGCTGAACGCGGCGATCGACAGCGGCGAGATCGACACGGTCGTCGTCGCGTTCGCCGACGCGCAGGGGCGGCTCACCGGCAAGCGGGTGTCGGGGCGCATGTGGCGCGACGTCGTCGCCCACGAAGGCGCCGAGGCGTGCAACTACCTGCTGTCGGTCGACGTCGACCTCAACACCGTCGACGGTTACGCGATGTCGAGCTGGGAGACCGGCTACGGCGACATGGTGCTCCGCCCCGACCTCGCGACGCTCCGCCGCATCCCCTGGCTGCCGGGCTCGGCCCTCGTCATGAGCGACCTCGTGTGGGAGCACGGCGACGCCGTCGTGCAGGCGCCGCGCACGATCCTGGGCCGCCAGCGCGAACGCCTCGCCGAGCGCGGCCTCGTGGCCTTCAGCGGCACCGAGCTCGAGTTCATCGTCTTCGACGATTCGTATCGGGATGCCTGGGCCAAGGGCTATCGCGAACTGCAGGCATCCACCGACTACAACGTCGACTACAACCTGCTCTCGACGACGCGCCTCGAGCCTCTGCTGCGCGACATCCGCAACGGGATGGAAGGCGCGGGCCTGTATTGCGAGGGCGTGAAGGGCGAGTGCAACTTCGGTCAGCAGGAGATCGCCTTCCGCTACGCGGAGGTGCTCGAGACCGCCGACCAGCACACGATCTACAAGAACGGCGCGAAAGAGATCGCCGATCAGCACGGTAAATCGCTCACCTTCATGGCGAAGTACAACGAGCGCGAGGGGAACAGCTGCCACATCCACCTGTCGGTGCGCGCCACCGACGGCACGCCTGTGATGGCGGGCGACGACGCCCACGGGTTCAGCCCGCTGATGGGGCACTGGATCGCCGGCATCCTGGCGACGCTGCGCGAATTCACTCTGCTCTACGCCCCGACGATCAACTCGTACAAGCGGTTCGCGAAGGGGTCGTTCGCCCCCACCGGGGTGGCATGGGGCGTCGACAACCGCACGTGCGCGCTGCGCATCGTCGGGCACGGATCGGGTCTGCGGGTCGAGAACCGGGTGCCCGGCGGCGACGTCAACCCCTACCTCGGCATCTCGGCGATCATCGCGGGCGGCCTCTACGGCATCGAGAACGAGCTGGAACTGCCCGACCCGGTCACCGGAAACGCCTATGCGACCGGCGTCGACACCCTGCCGACCACCCTCCGCGACGCCGCCGACCTGCTCGACGGCTCGACGATCGCCCGCGCCGCCTTCGGCGACGACGTGATCGACCACTACGTCCACCAGGCGCGCATCGAGGTCGAGGCCTTCGACGCCGCCGTCACCGATTGGGAGCGCGTGCGTGGCTTCGAACGACTCTGACCTGCCCGTGGTGGGCCTCACCACCTACCTCGAGCGTGCGCGCCAGGGGGTGTGGGACGTGCGCGCCTCGTTCCTGCCGCAGCAGTACTTCGAGGCGGTGACCTCGTCGGGCGCCGCCGCCGTGCTGCTGCCCCCGCAGGCACAGCCCGAGCGCGCCGCGGAGGTCGTGCTCGACGGGCTCGACGGGCTGATCCTCACGGGCGGCCTCGACGTGCAGCCCGAGCTCTACGGCGCCGAGCGCCACCCGACGACCGACCCGGCGCGCCCCGACCGCGACGCGTGGGAGCTCGCCCTGCTCGCCGGCGCGCAGCGCCGCGGCATGCCGGTGTTCGGCATCTGCCGCGGCCTGCAGCTGATCAACGTCGCCCTCGGCGGCACGCTGCACCAGCACCTGCCCGAAGCGCTCGGCACCGCCCCGCTCGGAGGCGAGGGCGCTGAGGCGCCCACCGACCGCTACCGCATCGGCGGCGGCGTGTTCGCCGAGAACACCGTCGAGGTCGCGGCCGGGTCGCGCCTGGCCGAGCTGATCGGCGCGGGCGACTATGGCGTGCACAGCTACCATCACCAGGGCATCGACCGCGTCGGGGCGGGCGTCGTCGTCTCGGCGACGACCGACGACGGCCTCGTGCAGGCGTTCGAGGCACCGGGCGACGACTTCCTCGTGGCGGTGCAGTGGCATCCCGAAGAGAACAGTTCCGACCGGCGGCTGTTCGAGGGGCTCGTCGCCGCGGCGGGTGCGTATCGCGCCTCCCGGGCGGGCGGCGTCGCCGGTGCCGGTGTCCCCTCTGACCGTGCGGAGGCCCTCGCATGAGCGCGCTCACCGTCCTGAACCCCGCGACCGCACAGCCGATCGCGACGCTCGAGCGCGCCGACGTGGCCGAGGTGGATGCCGCGGTCTCGCGCGCCGTCGTCGCGCAGCGCCGCTGGGCCGCGCTCCCTCCCGGCGCCCGCGCCGACGCCCTGCGCGCGTTCGCACGCGTCGTCGAGGAGCACGTCGAAGAACTCGCCCGCATCGAGGTGCAGAACTCGGGGCATCCGATCGGCTCGGCCCGGTGGGAGGCGGCGCACGTCGGCCAGGTGCTGAATTACTACGCGGGCGCCCCCGAGCGTCTGCTCGGCGCGCAGATCCCGGTGCCGGGCGGCATCGACGTGACTTTTCACGAGCCGTACGGCGTGGTCGGGATCATCGTGCCGTGGAACTTTCCCATGACGATCGCCTCGTGGGGGTTCGCGCCCGCGCTCGCCGCCGGGAACGCCGTCGTGCTGAAACCCGCCGAGCTCACCCCGCTCACCGCGATCCGGCTCGGCGAGCTGGCCCTCGAGGCGGGTCTGCCCGAGGGGCTGTTCCAGGTGATCGTCGGCTCGGGCTCGGTCGTCGGTCAGCGCTTCGTCAGCCACCCCGACGTGCGAAAGGTCGTCTTCACCGGGTCGACCGAAGTGGGCACCGAGGTCGCCGCCGGGTGCGCGCGCCTGCTGAAGCCGGTCACCCTCGAACTCGGCGGCAAGAGCGCGAACATCGTGTTCGACGACGCCGACCTCGAGCGCGCTGCCGCCGCCGCGCCCGGCGCGGTGTTCGACAACGCCGGGCAGGACTGCTGCGCCCGCAGCCGCCTGCTCGTGCAGCGGTCGGTGTACGACCGGTTCCTCGAACTGCTCGAGCCCGCCGTCGCCGCCTGGCGCGTCGGCGACCCGACCCGCGACGACGTCGACATGGGTCCGCTCATCTCGGCCGGTCACCGCGACGGTGTCGCAAGCTTTCTCGACGGCGCGAACGTTGCCTTCCGCGGCAGCGCGCCCACCGGCGCCGAGGCCGGCGACGGGTTCTGGTTCGCGCCCGCCGTCGTGCTCGCCGCGCCCGGCGACCGCATCGCGCAAGACGAGGTGTTCGGGCCGATCGTCGCCGTGCTCCCCTTCGACGACGAGGCCGACGCGATCCGTCTCGCCAACGACACGATCTACGGCCTGGCCGGCTCGATCTGGACCGAGAACCTCGGCCGCGCCGTGCGGGTCTCGCGCGGCGTGCGCAGCGGCGTGCTCTCGGTCAACTCGCACTCGTCGGTGCGGTATTGGGCGCCGTTCGGCGGCATGAAGGCCTCGGGCCTCGGCCGCGAGCTCGGCCCCGACGCGGCCGAGCACTTCACCGAGACCAAGAACGTGTTCTACGCGACGGATGCCTCGTGACCGGCCCATCCGCCCGCCCGACTCTGTGCGCCACCGCTTGCTTCACCGCCTGCTTCACCGTCTGCTTCACCGGAAGGAACCCGTCATGACCGTCGACCTCACCCAGCGCCTGCGCGATCGCGTCGCGATCATCACCGGCGGCGCGTCGGGCATCGGCCTCGCCACCGCCCACCGCTTCGCCGCCGAAGGCGCCCGCGTCGTGATCGCCGACCTCGACGAAGCGACCGGGCAGCGCGCCGCCGACGAGGTGGGCGGCGTCTTCCGCACGGTCGACGTGGCCGACGAGGCATCCGTCAACGCCCTCTTCGACGGGGTCGCCGCCGAGCTCGGCGCGGTCGACATCGCGTTCAACAACGCCGGCATCTCGCCCGCCGACGATGACTCGATCGAGACGACCGAACTGCCCGCGTGGGATCGCGTGCAAGACGTGAACCTCAAGAGCGTGTACCTCTGCTCGCGCGCGGCGCTGCGGCACATGGTGCCCGCCGGCCGCGGGTCGATCATCAACACGGCGTCGTTCGTGGCGCTGCTCGGGTCGGCGACGTCGCAGATCTCGTACACGGCCTCGAAGGGCGGCGTGCTGGCGATGACGCGCGAGCTGGGGGTGCAGTTCGCGCGCCAGGGCATCCGCGTGAACGCGCTCTGCCCGGGGCCCGTGAACACGCCGCTCCTGCAAGAGCTGTTCGCGAAAGACCCCGAGCGCGCGCATCGGCGCCTCGTGCACGTGCCCGTCGGCCGGTTCGCCGAGCCCGAAGAGATGGCGGCGGCGGTCGCGTTCCTCGCCTCGGACGACGCGTCGTTCATCACCGCGACGGCCTTCGTGGTCGACGGCGGCATCACGAACGCCTACGTCACGCCGCTCTGAGCCGCCGCGGCGGCGCGGTTGGCGAGGCGGCGCAGGTCGCGAGGGAGAATGGGCGCATGACGATGGATGCTGCGGCGCAGGGAACGCCCGTCGGCGCGCCCGCCGGGGCCGAGGCATCCGTCGGGCTTCCTGTCGCCCTGTCGGCCGGGCTGCCCGCTGGCTTGCCCGCTGAGGCGCCCGTCGGCGACACGGTCGGGCGGGCGCTGTACCGACCCGTGCGGCGCAGCAACGCGCTCGAAGACACCGTCGCGCGCATCGCCCAGACGATCAGGCTCGGCGTCGTCGCCCCCGGCGAGGCGCTGCCCGCCGAGCGGATGCTCGCCGAGCTCTACGAGGTCAGTCGCGACACGGTGCGCGAGGCGATCCGCGAGCTCGCCGACACGGGTTTTCTCGTGCGGCGGCGGGGCCGGAGCGGCGGAACGTTCGTCGCCGATCCGCTGCCGGTTCCGCCCCGCCCCTCCCCCGCCGACCTGTCCGAGCTCGACGACGTGCTCGCCATGCGGCAGGTGCTCGAGGCGGGCGCTGCGCGCGCGGCCGCCTCGCGCGAGCTGACTGCCGCCGAGCGCGAAGAGCTGTGGGCCCGCTTCGAAGCGATGACCGGCGCCGACCTCGACGACTACCGACGGCTCGACTCGCTGCTGCACCTGACGATCGCGCACGCCGCAGGCATCCCCTCGCTCGTGCCGCTCATCGCCGAGAACCGCGCCCGCATCACCGCGTGGCTCGACGCCTTTCCGCTCCTCACCCGCACGATCGAGCACTCGCAAGAGCAGCACGCCCACATCGTGCAGGCGATCCTCACCGGTCGGCCTGACGAGGCCGCTGCCGCGATGCGGGAGCACGCCGACGCGTCGGCCGCCCTCATCCGCGGGTTCGTGTCGTAAGCCCGCGTCTGCGCACGCGGAAGGGGGTCGGATGCCACTGGCATCCGACCCCCTTTTCCGCGTGTGCGGGCTAGGCGCCCGCGACGATGTCGGGCGTGGCCTCGATGGCGGGCGCCGCAGCGCCCACACCGACGGCCACCCGCTCGCCGCGCGGGCCGTGCTCGAAGGCGAACTTGCCGTCTTCGACGTCGACCTTCACGTGGTCGCCGGGGTTCAGCTCGCCGTGCAGGATGCGCTCCGACAGCTGGTCTTCGACCTCGCGCTGCATGGCGCGGCGGAGGGGCCGGGCACCGAGCGTCGGGTCGAACCCGATCTCGATGAGCTTGTCCTTCGCGGCGTCGGTCAGCTCCACCGTCATGTCACGGTCGAGCAGACGCTCCGACAGACGCTTGGTGAACAGGCCCACGATCTGACGCAGTTCCTGCTTGTTCAGCTGCGGGAAGACGATCACGTCGTCGACGCGGTTGAGGAACTCGGGCTTGAAGTGCCGCTTGAGCTCTTCGTCGACCTTGCCCTTCATCCGCTCGTACGTCGTCTGCGCGTTGCCCTCGACCTGGAACCCGACGGGGCCGCCGGCGATCGCCGACGATCCAAGGTTGGTCGTCATGATGATGACCGTGTTCTTGAAGTCGATGACGCGGCCCTGACCGTCGGTCAGGCGGCCCTCTTCGAGGATCTGCAGCAGCGAGTTGAAGATGTCGGGGTGCGCCTTCTCGATCTCGTCGAAGAGCACGACCGAGAACGGCTTGCGCCGCACCTTCTCGGTGAGCTGGCCACCCTCTTCGAAGCCGACGAACCCGGGAGGGGCACCGAACAGTCGCGAGACCGTGTGCTTCTCCCCGAACTCGCTCATGTCGAGCGAGATCAGCGCGCCCTCGTCGTCGAAGAGGAACTCGGCGAGCGCCTTGGCCAGCTCGGTCTTTCCCACGCCCGTGGGGCCGGCGAAGATGAACGAGCCCGAGGGGCGCTTCGGGTCTTTCAGACCCGCGCGCTGGCGGCGGATCGTGCGGCTGAGCGCGGCGATCGCCTCTTCCTGCCCGATGACGCGCTGGTGCAGCGCCTTCTCCATGAAGACGAGGCGGCTGGTCTCTTCTTCGGTGAGCTTGAAGACGGGGATGCCGGTGGCCTGCGCCAGCACCTCGGCGATCAGGCCCTCGTCGACGACCGCGTGGGTCGCGACGTCGCCCGAGCGCCACTGCTTCTCGAGGCGCAGGCGCTCGGCGAGCAGCGACTTCTCCTCGTCGCGCAGCGACGCGGCCTTCTCGAAGTCCTGCTCTTCGCTCGCGATCTCCTTGTCGTCGCGGACCTTGGCGATCTTCTCGTCGAATTCACGCAGCTCGGGCGGGCTCGACAGGATCGACAGACGCAGGCGCGCGCCGGCCTCGTCGATCAGGTCGATGGCCTTGTCGGGCAGGAACCGGTCGCTGATGTAGCGGTCGGCGAGGTTCGCCGCCGCGACGATCGCGCCGTCGGTGATCTGCACCTTGTGGTGCGCCTCATAGCGGTCGCGCAGCCCCTTGAGGATGTTGATCGCGTGGGGCAGGCTCGGCTCGGCCACCTGGATCGGCTGGAACCGGCGCTCGAGCGCGGCATCCTTCTCGAAGTGCTTGCGGTACTCGTCGAGGGTCGTGGCACCGATCGTCTGCAGCTCACCGCGGGCGAGGAGCGGCTTCAGAATGGATGCCGCGTCGATCGCGCCCTCGGCGGCGCCCGCACCCACCAGGGTGTGGATCTCGTCGATGAAGACGATGATGTCGCCGCGCGTGCGGATCTCTTTCGTGACCTTCTTGAGGCGCTCTTCGAAGTCACCGCGGTAGCGCGACCCGGCGATGAGCGAGCCGAGGTCGAGCGAGTAGACCTGCTTGTCCTTCAGCGTCTCGGGCACGTCGTTCTTCACGATCGCCTGCGCGAGACCCTCGACGACGGCGGTCTTGCCGACGCCGGGCTCGCCGATGAGGACGGGGTTGTTCTTCGAGCGGCGCGACAGGATCTGCATCACGCGCTCGATCTCTTTCTCGCGCCCGATGACGGGGTCGAGCTTGTTGTCGCGCGCGGCCTGCGTGAGGTTGCGGCCGAACTGGTCGAGCACCGCCGAGCCGCCCTGGGCGCCCTGCTGGTTCTGCTCGCCGGCACCGGCGGCGACACCCGCGGGCTCTTTGCCCTGGTAGCCCGAGAGCAGCTGGATGACCTGCTGACGCACCTTGTTGAGGTCGGCGCCGAGCTTGACGAGCACCTGTGCGGCGACGCCCTCGCCCTCGCGGATGAGACCGAGCAGGATGTGCTCGGTGCCGATGTAGTTGTGGCCGAGCTGCAGCGCTTCGCGCAGCGACAGCTCGAGCACCTTCTTTGCGCGCGGCGTGAAGGGGATGTGGCCGGTCGGCTGCTGCTGACCCTGGCCGATGATGTCTTGCACCTGCTCGCGCACGGCGTCGAGCGAGATGCCCAGACTCTCGAGCGCCTTGGCGGCGACGCCCTCGCCCTCGTGGATGAGACCGAGCAGGATGTGCTCGGTGCCGATGTAGTTGTGGTTGAGCATCTTCGCCTCTTCTTGGGCGAGGACGACCACACGACGGGCACGGTCCGTGAATCTCTCGAACATGTCAGGCTCCTCCGGGTGCCGAGATCTCTGGCACCTACGTAGAGGCTAACGAGCCTCGGATGCCTGTATGCCCGTGTTCGCTGGGGGCGTGATGCCCCGGGCGGCTCTGCACCCGTTCGCCGGCGCCGTGTTGCGGGTACGCGCATCCCGGACCCTCGCGCACGGCGGCATCCGCCACCGCGACGAGGTCGTAGAGATGCGGCACGCGCGCCGCGAGCATCGCCACGGTCGACGCGGGGCTCGCCACCCGCACCCGGCGCGCGGGATGGGTCACCACATGGGCGAGACTCCTCCTCACCGTGTGGCCGGACACGCCGACGGATGCCGGGGCGCGCCGCGGCGCGAACACCGAGACGTCGAGACCGCTCGTGCGCACCGATGCGATCGGCAGCGGCAGCCCCCAGAGCACAGCCGCCGCCGCATGGCTGAAGAACTCGTGTTCGGTCATTCGGCAGGCGTACTGCTCGACGAGTTCGAGCACGGCTGCTTCGGGACTGACCTCGATCCTGTGGCCGAGCGGCGCGACACGGACACCGTGGAACGGGCGACCGAGGTCATGAGCGCGCAATCGCGACGCCGTGACGCCAGCGGCACGCGCGTCTGCGACGGCGAACGCCGAGCCGAGCGACCTCGGCAGGGGTGGGCGATGCATTCGGCCACCGTGCCCGGCCTCGGCGCACTCGACGCCGTTATCCACAGGTCGAGCGCCGCGCCCCCGCAGAAACCGCCCTGTGGAGGAGGCGATCACGCGGGCGTTCGGCGGCGCCGATGTGCGGGTGTTGCGCCGCGGCATCCACGATTCGGCGCCTGCGAACCGGTCCCCGCTGCGCCGCAGGCGACCCGACCTTGCAGCCGCGTGTCAGCCGATCACGGGCACCGTGACGGGCGTCGCCTGGGCGTCGGCGCCCGACAGGGTGATCGTGGTGCCGTCGTCGTCGTCGGCGCCGAGGCCGGCGACCGAGACGAGGGCCGCGCGGGGCGCCATGTCCATGGTGCAGGGCTTGTCCCCTGGTCGGCGAAGATCACCCAGTGCGGGCCGCCGAGCCTCACTGCAGCGCCGAGGTGAGCCGGGCGAGATTGTCGAGCACGGTCGAGCGGAGCGGCTGCTTCATCCACTCGTCGAGGGTGAGCTCGCGGCTCGACGCGCGGTACTGGTCTTCGACGGCGCGCAGCTGGCGCACGTATTCCTCGCCGCGTACGAGCAGCGAGATCTCCAGGTTGAGACCGAACGAGCGCATGTCCATGTTGCTCGACCCGATGACGGCGACCTCGTCGTCGACCGACATCGACTTGGAGTGCAGGATGTACGGCTTCTTGTACATGTAGATCTTCACGCCGCCGCGCAGGAGAGCCTCGTAGTAGCTCCGCTGCGCGTGGTAGACCATCGCCTGGTCGCCCTCTTCGGAGACGAACAGCTCCACGTGCACCCCGCGCTGGCAGGCGGTCTGGATCGCGAGGAGCAGCCCCTCGTCGGGCACGAAGTACGGCGACACGATGATGAGCTTGTCCTGCGCCGCGAACAGCAGCGACATGAACAGCTTGAGGTTGTTCTGGAACTCGAACCCGGGGCCCGACGGGATGACCTGGCAGTCGAGATCACCCGAGCCCGACGTGACGTCGAACAGTTCGATGTCGTCGATGACCTCGTCGGTCTCGCTGTACCAGTCGCTGAGGAAGACGGCGTTGATGGATGCCACGACCGGCCCGTCCACCTGCGTCATCATGTCGACCCAGTGCAGGCCCCGCCTGATGTTCTTCTTGAGGTTGTAGGTGGAGTCGGTGACGTTCTGCGAACCGGTGAACCCGACCTTGCCGTCGACGACGAGGAGCTTGCGGTGATTGCGGAGGTCGGGCCGCGTGTAGGCGCCCCGGAACGGCTGCACCGGCAGCATCAGATGCCAGTCGGCGCCCATCGCCTCGAGGCGTCGCAGCGTCTGCTTGTAGTACGGCTTGCCGTGGTTGGCCCAGTGGTCGAGCAGCACGCGCACCTTGACCCCGCGGGCTGCGACCTCCTCCATCGCGGCGAAGAAGCTCTCGGTCGTGGCATCCGACTGCAGGATGTAGAACTCGACGTGGACGTAGTCCTGCGCCTCGCGGATGGCGGCGGCCATCGTGTCGATCGACTCCTCGTAGCCCGAGATGAGGGTGGCGCCGTTGTCGCCCGAGATGGGCATGGCGCCGAGGTTGCGGTTCAGGCGAACGAGAGAGCGGAACCATTCGGGGGCGTTCGGGCGGAGGGTTCCGAGGTCGAGCCCGTGGCTCATCTGCCGGATCCTCTCGTTGATGACCTCCTGCTTGCGGCGGCGATTGCGCGGCAGACGCGGGTTGCCGATGAGCAGGAACAGCAGCACGCCGACGATCGGAATGAAGTAGATCGCCAGCAGCCAGGCCATCGCGGCGGTCGGGCGGCGGTTGCGCGGCACGAAGATGATCGCGAGGATGCGCACGGCGATGTCGACGACGAAGACGAAGATGACCCAGACGAGTGCCCAGCCGGTCTGATCCACGCGCGCTCCTTCGTCGTTCCGCTGGGTTCAGCGTAGCGACGGGCGGGGTTTACGGGGCTGCGGGCGTGTCGGAGCCCCGCGGCGGCAGTCCGCGCTTGGCGCGCTCTTCGTCTTCGACGCGGGCGTAGGCGCGTCGCTCGCTGCGGTCCATGCGCATGATCGAGCGCAGCACGAACGCGAACAGTCCCAGCACGACGATCGTGGGCAGCAGCGACCAGACGACGGCAGCCCAGTACGAATCCATGCCTCCATCGTACGGAAGTTATCCACAGTCGTCGATTCGGCCTCCACATTCGGCCCGGCGCGGCTCCCACGGGCCCACGCGGGCGAGCACGCTCGTGCCCATGTCTCTCACCGTGAAGGCCGCAGATGCGGCGCAGTTCCTGTCTCTCATTCCCCGTCTGCTCGGCTTCACGCCGACGCGGAGCCTCGTGCTCGTGCCGATGGCGCGCGGGCGAAGCCTCGGCGCGATGCGCCTCGACCTTCCGCACGAAGACGTCGTCGACACCGTCGCCTCGCAGGCGATCGGCATGATGTGCCGCATCGCCGAGGCCGAGGCGCTCATCGCGGTCGTCTACACCGACGAGGCCATCGGATCACCGCCCGGCGCCGCGTTCGGTCTGGGGCAGGGCGGTGCGTTCGGCGACCTGCCGAGCCTGCCGGACCTTCCCGACCTTCCCGGTGCCGACCTGATCGACGCGCTCGACGCGCACGCGTATGCCTGCGGCTTGCACCTGATCGACGCGCTGACCGTGGCATCCAATGGCTGGGGCTCGCACGACGATCCCGATCTGCCGCCCGGCGGTCACCCGCTCGACCGGTTGCGTGTGCACCGGGCCGCGGCGGTCGCGCTCGAAGCGGCGGGGGCGGATGCGGTGCCGGCGGGCGATCAGGCGTCGGGGGCGACGCTGCCGCGCGTCGACGCTTCGTCGCGGCGGGCCGTGGCTCGTGCGCTGGACGCGCTGTCGATGGCGCTCGAGGTGCTCTGCGGCATCCCCTCGGTCGCCGGCGGCGCGCGCGGGAGTGCGGCGCACGGCGACTCGGCCGAGGAGCCGGTCGACCGGGCGTCGGCGAGCGCGCGAATCGATCCGGCAGCGCTCGAGGCGGCGTGCGAGCTCGACGACCTGCCCGCGCTGTTCGAGGCGGCGCTGACGTGGCATCCGTCAGCAGAGCCGATGCACGCGGCAATGCTCGGATGGTGCCTGTCGCGGCCGTCGCTGCGCGACATCGCGCTCGTGCAGTGGGCGAGCGATGCGAGCGGCGGCGACATGGCGATGGAGGCCCAGCGCCGGTGGGAAGACGGCGCGGAGTACCCCGCCGACCTCGCCGAAGTGATGTGGGGCGACGGCGCCCGGCCCGACGCCGAGCGGCTGCAGCGGGCGCTGGCGCTCGTGCGCGAGGTCGCGGCGCTCGTGCCCAAGGCGCACCGGCCCGGTCCGCTCGCCCTCTGCGCCTGGTTGTCGTGGGCGCTCGGGCGGTCGTCGCACGCCGACCGCTACGCCGCGATGGCGCTCGCGATCGACCGCCGGCACGGGCTGGCCGACATCGTGCGCTCGTTCGTGCGGGCGGGGCATCTGCCCGACTGGGCGTTCCGGGTGGGGTGAGGGCCGATGGGTCCGGTTCGCGGGTCGGTTCGAGCCGGAATCGCGCGCGGATGCCGGCGCCGAGCGACCCGCGAAACCCGCCAGGTGCGTCACTGAATCAGGGCGGGGGTCAGTGAATCAGGGCGAGCAGGAGGGCGACGGCGAGGAAGAGCGACCCGAAGACCACGTCGATCACGCGCTGGCCGCGGGCCGTGCGGGTGAACCGGCGGAAGCCCTGCGCCGCCACCGCGAAGAAGCCCCACATCACGGCCACGTCGACGGCGACGGCGGTCACCGCGACGGTGGCGTACTGGGGCAGCAGCGGGTCGGCGGGGCGGATGAACTGGGGCAGGAAGGCGAGGAAGAACACGATCGCCTTCGGATTGAGCAGGTTGACCCACAGGCCGCGGCGGAACATCGACCAGCGGGTCTCGGCCGCAGTCTCGCCCGCTGGCGCCGAGACGACCGCGGGCGCCGAGGCTGCGGCGGGCGAGCCGACGGGTGCCGAGGCATCCATCGGCTCGTCTTCGTCGGTCCACGCTTCCGCGCCCGGCGCCTCGGGGGACGGGCGCTGCAGGATCAACCGCAGACCGAGGTAGGCGAGGTACGCGGCCCCGGCGTAGCGGATGACGTTGAACAGCACCGGCGACGACGCGACGAGCACGCCGACCCCGAGCGCGACGATCGCGATGTGCACGATCAGCGCGGCCTGCTGGCCGAGAATGCCCCAGATCGCACGCCGGAACCCGTGGTTCAGGGCGTTGCCCATCGTGTTGATGACGCCCGCGCCCGGGGTGAAGCTGATCACGACGCACGCGACGAGCAGCGTGAGCCACAGCGAGAGCGCCACGGCGAGCGCGCGCTACTTGACGAGGGGGAACAGGATCGTCTCGCGGATGCCGAGGCCCGTAATGGCCATCAGCAGGCGATCGATGCCCATTCCCATGCCGCCCGTCGGCGGCATGCCGTGCTCGAGTGCGCGCAGGAACTCCTCGTCGACGCGCATCGCCTCGTCGTCGCCGCGCTTGGCGAGCTTCGCCTGCTCGACGAAACGCTCGCGCTGGATCACCGGGTCGACGAGCTCGGAGTACCCCGTCGCGAGCTCGAAGCCGCGCACGTAGAGGTCCCACTTCTCGACCACGCCGGGCGTCGTGCGGTGCTCGCGCACGAGCGGCGACGTGTCGAGGGGAAAATCCATCACGAACGTCGGGCGCTCGAGGCCGCCCTTGACGAAGTGCTCCCACAGCTCTTCGACGAACTTGCCGTGCGTCGCGACCTTCTCGGGAACCTCGACGCCGACCTCGGCGGCGAGCGCCTGCAGCTCGTCGAGCGGCGTCTCGGGTGTGATGGTACGGCCGGATGCCTCGCTGAGCGACCCGTACATCGAGATGCGCGCCCACTGGCCGCCGAGGTCGTACTCGGTGCCGTCGGCCCAGGTCACCACGGTCGTGCCCGACACCGCGCGGGCGGCGTTCTGGATGAGCTCCTGCGTGAGGTCGGCGATGCCGTTGTAGTCGCTGTACGCCTGGTAGGCCTCGAGCATCGCGAACTCGGGGCTGTGGGTCGAGTCTGCGCCCTCGTTGCGGAAGTTGCGGTTGATCTCGAACACGCGGTCGATGCCGCCGACGACGGCGCGCTTGAGGAAGAGTTCGGGGGCGATGCGCAGGAACAGGTCGGCGTCGAACGCGTTCGAGTGCGTGACGAACGGGCGGGCCGCCGCTCCGCCGTGCTGCACCTGCAGCATCGGGGTCTCGACCTCGAGGAATCCGTGGTTCGTGAAGGTGTCGCGCAGCGACGCGTTCACCTTGGCGCGGGCGATGACGGTGTCGCGCGCCGCGTCGCGGACGATCAGGTCGAGAAAGCGCGAGCGCACGCGCCCCTCTTCAGACAGCTCGGTGTGCAGGTTCGGCAGCGGCAGCAGCGCCTTCGCCGCGATCGCCCAGCTCGCCACCATGATCGACAGCTCGCCGCGGCGGCTCGAGATGACCTGACCGGTCACCGACACGTGGTCGCCGAGATCGACGAGTTCTTTCCACGCCTGCAGTGAGTCCTCGCCCACCTCGGCGAGCGAGACCATCGCCTGAATGCGCGATCCGTCGCCCGACTGCAGCGACGCGAAGCACAGCTTGCCGGTGTTGCGGCTGAACACGACACGGCCGGCGACCGACGCGGTCACGCCCGTCTCGGCCCCGGCTTCGAGGTCGGCGTACCGCTCGCGCAGCGCCGGGATCGTGTCGGTGACGGGCACGGCGACGGGGTAGGCGCCGCCCGAGGCATCCACCCGTTCGGCGATGAGCCGCTCGCGCTTGCCGAGCCGCACGGCCTTCTGCTCGTGGATGTCGTCGAGCTCGGCGGCGGATTCGGCGGGCGCGGTATCGGGCGCGTCGGTCATGGTGGGGGGCTCCTCGAAAGTCGCGTCCGATTCTACCGGGGCCGCCTCGGGCGCCCGCTCACCGCCCTGCGGCCGACGGCTCGCCGCTCACCGCTCGAGCACCCGCCGCAGATGCATCCCCGCCTCGCGCATCACCGTCAACACCTCGTCGCGAACGGCAACCCCGGAGGGCCAGTTGATCAGCACCGCATAGGCGAGCCGCCGCGACGGTGACATCACCAGGCCGGTGTCGGCGCGCACGGTCGAGATCGTTCCGGTCTTGTTCCAGAGCCAGATACCGCGATCGAAGTAATAGTGGGCGAGAGGGTCGAGGCCGAAAGCGGATGCCACCATCGAGAGATCCATGCCGGCGCCCAGCCACCGCTGCAGAGTGTCGGCCGACGACGGGGAGAGATCTTCCGCCCGCGCAGTGCGGGTCACGAACCGCACGAGCTCGCGCGCCGTGGCGTGCGAGAGCGTGCGCGGAGCGCCGGGCGGCAGCGGCCAGCGCACGACGTCGTCGAGTCCCGACGCGGTGTATCCGAGCGCGCGTGTGTGCGCGGTCACCGCGTCGAGCCCGATGACCCGGGCCAACGTGTTGGTCGCGGCGTTGTCGCTTGCGGCGCCGATGAGCGCGGCAACGTCGTAGAGCGACAGCTCGTCGGCCTGCAGCAGGTACCACAGCCCCGAGTTGTCTATCCACTCGACCGGCCGGCGCGTCACCCTGTCTTCGAGCGATCGCGTGCCCGCATCGACCTCGGTGAGCAGGCGATGCAGAAGGAAGATCTTGCCTACGCTCGCCGTGTCGAGCACCGTGTCGGCGCCGTGTGCGAACAGCACCTCGTCGGTGTCCACATCGCAGGCGAGAGCCGAGACGGTCAGCCCCTCCACCCGCTCCTCCAGATCGGCGAACAGATCGGCGATCGGTTCGGATGCGCTCATGCGTCCTTCCTTTCTCCACGGGCGAACGCGTCCCAGCGCCCGCGCCAAGGATCGCCGTCCGTCTGCACGGTGATCGTGTCGGTCGCCTGGTCCACGACGATGCTCGCGAACGTGTAGAGGTCGGCGCTGCGGCCGAGAACCCGCTCTGCGCGAAGAGCGGCCCGGACGGTTTCTGCATCGTCTGCCTCATCGGCCACCGACCTCAGCGCGGCCAGGCGCGACCGGCTCTCGACCAGCCAGACATCGTCGGGGGCGACGGCGAGACCCTCACGCGTGCCGTCGACGGCCCGGAGGTGGTTCGTGTGGCACGTGGCGCGCGCCCCGCCCGGCACTTGCGCGACACGACCGGCGGCGTTCTCGATGAGGTCGGTGCGCCGCGACCGGGCGTCGGCGACGTCGAAAGCGAACCCACCCGCACACGCAATGTCGGCCAGAGCTGCTCGTGCCGCGTCTCCGGTCTGCTGGCGCTGCGCGCGCCGCGCCACGAAATGCCGACCGGCGCCGCCCTGATTCGCGACGCGCACCGGCACATGATCCATGCCGAAGGCGAGCCCGGCGGCCGTCGTGACGAACGCATTCGAGGGGAGCATTCCCGGGTACCAGAGCGCGGTCATGTCAGGATCGCCCTCGATGCGCAGCGTCACGAGGCGGATCGCACCGCGGAGGTCTCCATCGCCGTCCTCATTGTGGCCGAGGACGACGCCGCCGCGACCCACGAACGACACGTCGCTGCAGCCGGTGCCGTCTCGACCGAGATCGCCGCGGAGGTTCTGCGCCCAGAGCTCGTGGGCGTCGACCTCGGCCCCTTCGGCGATCGCCGCGAGTTCGTCCGCCTCGAGCGGCAGAAGGCTCTTCGTGGCGGCGACGACCGCCGCGAACCGGGCGGCGGCGACGCCGCGCGCGCGGCGGACGTTGGCCGACCAGCCGCCGTCCTCGGCGACGCGCTGCGCGTGGATCGCCTCTGCGTGCGTCCTTCCGAGCGCGCGCATGACGTCGGTGCGCTCTCCGCGGAGCACCGTCCACGCGAGGCCCGCCACCGGATCGCGCTCCTCGATGACGACGCTCACGACGCCACCGCCGCTTCGCCGGGAACGCCGGTGACGTATGTTCGCAGCGACTCGCCGATTGCCGCCATCGCGGCGAGCACCGGCGCACGGCGGTCGTCGTGCGCGCCGCGCCAGTTCGCGCACACGGCATAGGCGACGCCACCCGCCGGCCCCGTGAGATGACCGGTGTCGACGCGCGTGACAGACGTCGTGCCCGTCTTGTGGCGCAGCACCATGCCCTGGTAATCGGGGTCGAGGTGCGCGAGCGGGTCGAGCAGCAGCGCCGACGCGACCATCGATGTGTCGGTGTCGGCGCCCAGCCACTCGAACACCTGCCCACTCACTTCGGGCGAGACGACCTCGCCCGCGCCCAACCGCCGCATGAGATCGCAAAGCTCCGCACCCGTGCCGTAGGAGGGCGTCCACGGCATGTCCTCGAGGCGCTCGTTGCGGATGTAGTCAAGGAGTGTCGTGTGGGCGTAACCGAGCCCCGGCGCCACGGCACGCACTCGGTCGAGCCCGCACAGAGAGAGCAGAGCGTTCGTGGCGAGGTTGTCGCTGACCGCTCCCACCAGCAGAGCGAGATCTGCCACCGGCAGGCGCTGGGTGCGCATCAGGTAGAGCAGACCCGAATCGGCGACACGGTGCTCGTCGGGGATCTCGACGAGCTGATCGGGCCGCAGAGTGCCGTCCGCGAGGCGGGAGGCGACCTCGATCAGCAGAAACACCTTGCCGACGCTCGCCGTCTCGCACACGAGGTCGGATGTGTGATCGGCGAGCACCGCGCCGGTGGAGGTGTCGATGACGCGAAGAGACCACCGCACGCGTTCGTCGAGTGCGGGCAGCACGACGGCGCTCATGCGGGACCCATCACGCTGAGCCCCGGGTTCTCGCCCTCGGCGGCGAGTTCGGCATCGACGTTCAGCGGCAGGCTCACAGCGTTCGGGTCGTGCCCGAACCCGGTCTGCCAGAGCACCGGCACCCCGCGCGCGCCGAAGAACTCGTCCATCAAGAGGCGCAGCCCCTCGACGGGCGTGCACCCTTGCCACGAGCCGAGCGCGATGCCGGATGCCTGGTCGAACCGGCCGGCGCGCTGCAGGGCGAGCAGAAAGCCGTCGAGGCGATACATCTCCTCGTCGACGTCTTCGAGTACGAGGATGCCTCGGTGGTCACCGGCCGACTCGGGCGAGCCCAAACCACCGGCCAGCAGCGCAAGGCATCCCCCGGTGAGTGTGCCGCGCGCACGGCCGGGCGCGAGCACGTCGACCTCCGGCCCGGCGATGCGCTGCGCGCGCCACGGTTCGAACAGCCAACGGTGCACGTCGGTGCGGATGATCTCGGAGTCGAGGAACACGGCGTTGCCCGCCATGGGGCAGAACAGCGTCGGACCGCCGATGTGGAAGCGGAAGGCCTCGTGCAGCGCCGTGATATCCGACGATCCGGTCAGCAGCTTCGGTCGCCCGTCGCGGCGGAGCGCGGCGGCGGCCATCTGCGCCCAATCGATGCCGTCGAGAAGCCGCATCGCGCCGTATCCGCCGCCGAGGGCGACCACCGCGTCGATGTCGGGGTCGAGCCACGCGTCGACGAGGTCGGCGCGACGGGCGTCGTCGGTTCCGGCGAGAAAGGGCGCGCGCGGCGGATGCGGGTCGAGCACGTGTGCGCCCACGACGACCTCGAGTCCCCAGTCCTGATAGTGCTGCACGGCCCGCTCGACGCGCTCGGCCTTGCCGGGGCCCGCGGGGGTGATCATCGCGACACGATCGCCGGGACGCAGCGGGGCGGAATCGAGATACGCGTGACGGTCGATCGTCAACGTCTCGGCGACGCTCACGAGCGACGCTCGATCACAGGAGCGGCCGCCAGCAGCGTGCGCGTGTACTCGTGCTGCGGATCGAGCAGCACCTCCTCGGTCGGTCCCTGCTCGACGATCTCTCCCTCGTACATCACGGCGACCGTGTCGGCGATGTTCCACGCGAGCCCGAGGTCGTGCGTGATGACCAGCGCCGACAGTCCCAGCCGTTTGCGCAGCGACAGCAGCAGCGCGAGGATCTCGCCCCGCGCCGATGCGTCCAACGACGCGACCGGCTCGTCGGCGACGAGGAGCTCGGGCCCGACCGCGAGCGCACCGGCGATCACGACTCGTTGGCGCTGCCCTCCGGACAGCTCTTGAGGGATCGCGTTCATGAAGTGCTCGGGCGGCGTCAACTCGGCATCCGTCAACGCCTCGACCACGCGCTGCCGCTCATCGCCGCGGTAGCGCTGCACACGCAGCCCTTCGGCGACCGACTCGTACACGCTGAGCTTCGGGTTGAGCGCAGCCGAGGGATCTTGCAGCACCATCTGCACGTCGTTGCGAAACGCCCGCAGCTTCGCGCCCCGACGGGGCAGATCGGTGCCGCGGAAGCGGACGATCGACCCCGCGTCGGGCTGCTGCAAGCCGACGAGGGTTCGCGCGAGGGTGCTCTTGCCCGACCCCGACTGACCGACGAGCGCGACGATCTCGCCGCGGTGCACGGCGAGATCGACGTTCCGCACGGCGCGCAGCCACGTGCCCCGCGAGCGGTAGGTGACGGTGAGGCCGCGCGCCTCCATGACGACGTCGGATTCGCCTGCGACGAATCGCTGCTCCGCGTCGGCGACCTCGCGCGTGCGGGTGCTGACCGGATTCATCCGCGACGCGGGGTCGCCGATCTCGGGGAACGCCGCGGCCAGCTGACGGGTGTAGGGGTGCGAGGGGTCGGTGCAGATGGTGAGCGCATCGCCCACCTCCACCACTTCGCCGCCGCGCATGACGGCGATGCGCTCGCAGACGGTCGCGAGCACCGACAGGTCGTGGCTGATCATCAGCAGCGAGATCCCGCGCTCGGTGACCAACTGGGCGATCATGCTCAGAATCTGCTTCTGCACGATGACGTCGAGCGCGGTCGTCGGCTCGTCGGCGACGACGATGTCGGGTTCGCACGCCAGCGCCATCGCGATCATGACGCGCTGCTTCTGTCCGCCCGACAGCTCGTGCGGGTAGGCAGCGGCCTTGGCAGAGGCGAGGTCGACGGCGTGCAGCAGCTCCGTGACCCGGGCCTTGCGCGCCTTCTCGGTCGGCCACGCGTCGGCCACATGCAGCTCGAGCGCCTCGAGGATCTGCTCGCCGACCGTGCGCACAGGGTTCAACGAATGCATCGCCCCCTGGAAGATGATGGATGCCTCCGCCCAGCGGACGGCACGCAACTCACCGAACGACAGCGTCGCGACGTCGGCGTCGCCGATGAGCACGCGCCCGCCGATCCGCGCCGACTTCGGCAGCAGTCGCAGCACGCTCATGGCGAGCGTCGACTTGCCCGATCCGGACTCCCCGGCGATGCCGAGGGTGCCACCGGCGGGGAGATCGAGCGTCACATGACGCACGGCCGCAACGTCGCCGCGGTCGTTGCGACCGGAGGTGCGATAGGTGATCGACACGTCGTCGAAGACGAGATCGGGCATCGTCAGCGGCTCCTCAGGGTCGGGTTGACGATCGTCTCCACGGCACGACCGACGAGGGTGAACGCGAGCACCACCAGAACGATCGCGAGACCGGGGACGATGACGTACCACCAGTAGCCGCTCGTGGCCGCAGAGACATCCATCGAATTCTTCAGCACGGCGCCCCAAGACTGCTGCGTCGTGTCGCCGAGGCCGAGGAACGACAGCGTCGATTCGGAGATGATCGCCGAACCGACCGTGAGCGTCGTGTTGGCGAGCACAAGGGGCAGCACCGCGGGCAGCAGGTGCTTGCCGATGATGTGCCAGTGGCCCGCCCCGAGGACGCGAGAGCGCTCGACGTAGTCGCGGGATTCCACAGAGAGGGTCTGCGCGCGCACGACGCGGGCCGTTCCCGCCCACGAGGTGAGACCGATCGCGATGATGATCGTCAGCGCACCACGGTTGAGCACGGAGGCGAGCACGATCGCGAGGATGAGCGAGGGCAGCACGAGGAAGAAGTCGATCACCCGCATGAGCAGACCGCCGACCCACCCGGTGAAGTGCCCGGCGGCGAGACCGACGACGGTGCCGAGGATCATCGACACGGCCGTCGCGGCGAACCCCACGAGAAGGGATACGCGTGCACCCCACAGCATCCGTACCCACAGCTCACGACCCTGATGGTCGGTGCCGAGCGGATGCTCCCACGACGGCGGCGCGAATCGCGGGTTGTCGATCACGCGCGTGACGTCGAGCATCCAGGCCGGAGCGAGGACGGGGGCGAGGATCGCCAGCACGACGATGACGATCAGGAAGACCAGCCCGACCATACCGGCGCGCTGGTGCGAGAACTCGCGGCAGAACTCTGCCAAGGAACGTCCTCGACGAGACCAGGCCATCGCCCGCGGTGAGAGCAGGCGGGGTTCGGCGGTGCTCATGAGCGCCTCACTCTCGGGTCCAGCTGACGATAGACGAGGTCGGCGATGAGGTTCATCACGATGATGATGGCCGAGAAGACGACGAACGTCCCTTGCAACAAGGGCAGATCGGGCCCGCTCAATGCCTCGAAGGTGAGTTTGCCGAGCCCTGGCCACGAGAAGACCGCCTCGACGGTGACCGCTCCGGCGATCAGGCCGCCGAGGTGCATGAACACCAGGGTGACGGTGGGAAGGAGGGCGTTGGGCACGACGTGTCGCGTGCGCACGAGGTCTTCGCGCAGGCCCTTCGCTCGTGCCGTCGTGATGTAGTCGGCGTTCATCTCCTCGATCACCGAGGCGCGCATCACCATGACGTACTGGGCGTACACGACGGCGACCATCGTGATCACCGGCAGCACCATGTGCGCAGCGACGTCACCGACCCCGGCGAGACCGCCGGGTGCGTCAGGCGACCGCATGCCTCCGGTCGGAAACCAGTGCAGCGTGCCACCGAAGATCATGAGTAGGATCAGCGCCAGCCAGAACGTGGGCACCGACCAGAGGACGAGTGAGACACCGGAGGTCAGCTTGTCGAACCTGCTGCCGTGCCGCCAGCCGGCGAGCTGCCCGAGCCACAGGCCGAGGGCGATCGCGATCACCGCCGACACCCCGGTCAGCAGGATCGTGTTCCAGAAGTACTCGCCGATGAGGCTCGCCACCGAGCGCTTGTAGACGTAGCTCTCCCCGAAGTTCAGCGTGAACACGTTGCCGAGATACACCCAGAACTGCTCGAGCAGCGGCTTGTTGAGGCCGAGCTGTTCGCGCAGCTGCGCAACCTGGTCGGCTGACATCTGCCGCTCTCGGGCGATGCGGGCGACCGGATCGCCGGGCAGGATCTTGAACGCGAAGAATCCGAGCAGGATCACCATCGCGAGGCTGATGGCCGCGCCGCCTGCCTTCGACCCGAGATAGCCGAGTGCGCTGCTGCCGCGGCCGGCGTGCTCGGGGCCGGTCTCTTCGAGA
This sequence comes from Microbacterium paulum, assembly GCF_015707995.1. GTDB lineage: Bacteria > Actinomycetota > Actinomycetes > Actinomycetales > Microbacteriaceae > Microbacterium > Microbacterium paulum. The sequence continues at coordinate 10,277 of NZ_JAAGRY010000027.1, read as the reverse complement.
ATCACCGCCTCAGTGGGCGGAACGGTGGTGGACAATGCTCTTCTCCTGGCTCGTGCGTGACGATGGTCCGCTCAGTGCGCGGCGCCGCCGGAGCGGGGCCGCGCACTGAGAGGCGGCTCACTCCCGGTCGCCGGCTTTCCGGCGACGCGCCATGGCGACGATGATCGCGATGACGATCAACAGTGCCACGACCACGGCGACGATGATGAGGCCGACGTTCACGCCTCCGTTCTCACTCGCCCCAGCCACCGGCTCGACGGTGAGGAAGCCCCAGTACCCGGCCTGGTTGGCGATGATGCCGTTCTTCTCCGGCTGCAGCGAGAAGTTCGTGAACCGGTCGGAGCGGTAGGCCTCGAGGCTGTTGCCGTACCAGAACACGATCTGCGCGGTGTCGGTGTAGTTCACCGCGAGCATGTCGTGGACGATCTGCTGACGCTTGGTCTCGTCGAGCTCGGAGCGCTGCTGCGCGTACAGCGCGTCGAACTGCGGGTTGCAGTAACCGTCCTGCGTCGTGCCCCCCGAGCCGTCGGTGCCGGTGGGCAGACTCGAGCACAGGTTGATGCCGAGCTGGTAGTCGGGATCGGGATTCACACTCCAACCCGTGAGGTAGATGTCGTAGTCACCCGTGATGGAACGGGTCGAGATCGTGTCTCCGTCGGTCGATTCGACCGTGATGTCGATGCCGATCTCCTTCATCCACGGCACGAAGTACTCGGCGACGGACTGCTCGGTCACATCCTCGGCGTCCACCAGCAGACGCAGGCTGAGCGGCGTGCCGTTCTTCTGACGGATGCCGTCGGCGCCCACGGTCCATCCCGCACCGTCCAGCAGTGCCTTCGCCGCGTCCGGGTCGTAGGGCAGGATCGCGGGGTCGTCGGCCGGCAACGACCACTTGGAGAAGGAGGCCGGGATGAACGAGGTGCCCTGCACGCCCTGGCCCTGCAGCACGTTCTTCAGGAGCGCGTCGGTGTCGATGCCCTGACGGATCGCTTGACGAACTGCGAGATCGGCGAGGGCGGGGTTGCCCGTGCCGAACGCCTCGCCGTCGCGCGTCTTCATCCCCGCGTTGAGGCTGTACGACGTGTAGCGACGGCCTTCACCGGAGTGCGTGGTGATGCCTTCCGCGCCCTGCAGCGCGTCGAACTGGGTGGCGGTGAGGCCGGTGACGAAGTCGACTTCGCCGGCCCGCAGCGCCTGCACCTGGGCGTCACTGTTGGTGTAGTACACGTACTGGATGCGGTCGATCTTCGGGGCGCCGCGCCAGAAGTCGGGATTCGCCGTGAGCGTGATCGATTGGTTCGCGCTGTAACTGTCGAGCAGGAACGATCCCGAGCCGACGATGTCGCTGTCGTTGGCGAAGGTCGCGGGGTCGGCGATCTTCTCCCAGACGTGCTTCGGAACGATCGGGATCTCGCTGCCGGGGTTCGGGGCCTGCGGGGTCTTGAGGTCGATGACCACCGTCTTGTCGTCCTCGGCGGTGACCTTCTCGAAGTTGGTGACGAGGTTGCCGTTCGCGACGCTCAGTTCGGGAACGGTCATCATCTGCTCGTACGTGTACACGACGTCGGCAGCGGTGATCGGCTCACCGTCAGACCACGTCAGACCGTCCTGCAGGGTGAAGATCCAGGTCTTGCCGTCGTTCTCGGTCGTCCACGAGTCGGCGAGACCCTTCGTGGGCGAGCCGTCCTGCTGGTCGTTCTGCACGAGGCTCTCGTACATGTACCGGATGAGGTTCGTCGGCAGCAGGTAGATCGACGTGAACGGGTTGAACGAGTCGACGTAGCCCGACGTCGCGATGCGCAGGGTCGTCGCCGACGCGCTGCCACTCGGCGCGGGGGTGGCATCGGCCGCGGAGCGGACCGTCGACGCGGTGGTCGATGACTGCGCGTGCGCCGCGCCCACCGGCATCGCGATCAGCGCGGCGGCAACGGCGAGCGTCATCACTCGCCGCATGCGCGCTCGAGAACGAGTCGACATTCGGTTTCCTTTCGCCAGGGGAGGCACCGCCGTCCCGGGGTTCGTTGGCATCAGTGAACATGAAGACTCGCTCGGAGACAACCCATACGATCCGCATGATCACAGTTTTCACACGCTCGTAACAGTGCGGCACACCGCCGCCGCCGCCTGCCTGAAGCGCAGATCTCCCGCTCGATCCCCGGGAAACCGCAGAATTAGGCGGAATCTGCGTGACCTCGCGCGAGGGCAGACAGCGCGAATCTCCGCCCAAGCGATCTTTCGCGCGCATCGTTTGACGATCATTCGTTACATATCAACGGTGGATGCCTCGACCCCGACGTCGGCCAGATACGCGGCGATCAGCGAGATCCGCTCGCCGAGCGACGACACGAGAACGTGTTCTGACAGAGCATGCGCACCGCCGCCTCGGGGCCCGAGTCCATCGACCGTCGGCAGCCCCCACGCGCCGAACGAGTTGGTATCCCCCGCCCCGGCAGCCGGACGCGCAGGAAGACTCTCCGCGCCCGCGCGGCGCGCCGCCCGAGCGAGATCGTCCGCAACACGCTGGTCCGCGTCGGACGGGCGCCACGCGGGTCGATGGCTGAGGATCTCGACCTCGAGTCGGGCACGCTCGCGCACCGGTCGCAGGCGTTCGATCGCGCCCAGCACGCGCCGCTCGGTCTCGGGGTCTTCGAAGCGCAACCCGATCTCGGCTTCCGCGTCCGCCGCGACCACGTTCGCCCGTGCACCGCCCGAGATCGAGCCGACGTTGCACAGAACCTCCGAACGCAGATCGGGCGCGCCGACCAGCCGTCGCACCTCGAGCAGCTGATCGATGAGCTCGTCGATCGCCGACACCCCGGCGCCGGGATCGAGCGCCGCGTGCGCGGCAACCCCCCTCACGCGCAGACGCACGCGTGTACTGCCGCGCCGACCGACTTTCAGTGCCCCGTCGGGATGGGGCGACTCGAATCCCAGCACGGCCGTCACGCCCTCCGCCGCCTCGCGGAGCACGTTCCCCGTCGTCGGGGAGCCGACTTCCTCATCGCAGACGACGACGACCCGCACGGCGCGGTGGGGAACGCGCCGCACCGCGGCGACGGCGGCGAGCATGACGACCAGACCGCTCTTCATGTCATAGACGCCCGGGCCGGTGAGGGTGTCGCTCTCGCGAGCAAGCGGAAGCGCCTCCGCGAGTGTTCCGTGCGGCCACACGGTGTCGGAGTGGCCGACGAAGAGCACGGGCGCGCCGACACCGTCCACATCGGCGATCACGGATGTCCCGGCATCCGTCGTCACCTCTCGAACGTGCGCCCCGCACTCCCGCCACCACCACGCGAGAAGCGAGGAGACCCGGTGGCTGGCGTCTGCATCGAGCGAGGGAGACTCGATGCGCACGAGCTCTTGCAGGCGCCGAAGGGCCCGTTGCAGATCATCGTCGGACACGTCGGCGATCGAGGGTTCGGTCATGCCCCCATCCTCTCCACACGACCCCCGAGATGTCGAGATACGAAACATATCTGTCACATGATTCGGCTTGTATAGCCGGCAATGATCTTCTATCTTCAGATCTGTCCGTCCACTTCTTATCGACATAGGAACCGTATCGTGCAGCCCTCGCTCCGTACCGACGTTCGCGTGGCGTCGCTGGAGACCGCCGACCAGTACCGCCTCGCCACCGGGCTTTACACGGATGTCTTCGGCTATCACGGCTCAGATCTGGGGTTGAATGCGAACCTCATGAGTGCTCTGCGCAAGAACGGCGGCTCGAGCATCGGGGCGTTCAACGCCTCGGGCACCCTCATCGGATTCGTGTACGGGTTCGCCGGCACCGACCGATCCGGCGCGCACTTCCACTATTCGCAGGCCGCCGCCGTCCACCGTGCGCACCAGGGTCGCGGCATCGGAAGAATGCTGAAGCTCGCCCAGCGCGAGGTCGCGCTGGGGTGGGGTCAGATCCGCATGCGTTGGACGTTCGATCCGGTCCTCAGCCGCAACGCGTTCTTCAACCTGTCTACGCTCGGCGCCGAAGGCATGCGCTACGAGCGTGACTTCTACGATCGCGACGACACCGATCGGCTCGTCGTCGAATGGGACCTCACCCGCACGGCTGACCCCTACGCCGGCGCGCGGACCGCGACCCCACCCTCAGCCCTCGCCGAACGCCCGGCTGTCGCCGTCGCCGACGACGGTGACAGCGTGTGGGTCACCGTGCCGCGCGAGGACACCACCGCTCGCACGCTGCGCCCGCACCTGCGTGGCGCTCTCGAACGCGCGCTCGAGGGGCGTCGCCTCGTCGCCTGTCGCCCGCTCGACGACAGGACCAGCGCCTACCTCGCCGTGCCCACCGCCGAAGGAACAGCCCCGTGAACCGAGACGCCCTCGACGACTCCCGCGACCGTCAGCTGTCCTCCCCGGGCGAGCGGTACGGCGAACGCTTCCGCACCAACATCTCCGCCGAAGCCCTTCAGGCTCGTGTCATCGAGGCCGAGACGCACGCGCTCGCCCTGACGTTCGCCGAACTCGGATCCAGCGGCGACGTCCCCCGCGCCGTCGCGCTGATCCTCGGTGCACGGCGCCGCTACATCACCGGCCGCGGCAAGGGCGCGGCATATGCCGATCTTCTCGGCGCCGACCTGTCGACCACCCTCTCGAACGTCTTCGTCGTCGACGGGCGCAGCCTGACAGATCTGACCGTGCTCACCGACGTGCGCGCGACCGACGTCCTGGTCGCCTTCACGATGCGTCGCTACCGCGAAGAGACGATCCGATTCGGCGAACTGTTCCGCGCCGCCGGCGGCGAGCTGATCGTCGTGACCGACTCGGTCGATGCGCCGCTCGCCGACGCGGCATCCGTCCTCCTTCCTGTGCACACGCGTTCCGCGTCCTCGGCCGACTCACCCACCGCGATCGCCGCCGTCTGCCACCTGCTGGGCACGCTCACCGCCGCGAGCGCGAAAGGCGCACGGCGCCGCCTCACGGCACGCGACGCCCTGGCGCAGGAACTGCACATCTACCATCACGACGACGAGCCGGGCGATCGGGGGCCGGAATGAGAATCGACCAGCTGCGGCTGCACCGTGTCGTTCTGCCCCTGGTGCACAGCTTCCAGACCAGTTCACACCGCAAGAGCACGCTCGAACACATTCTCGTCGAGGTGGTCGACGAGTCGGGAGTGACGGGGTGGGGCGAGATCGCTTCTCCCACCGACCCGTACTACAGCGCCGAGACGACGGACACGGCGATGCTGATGGCGACGAAGTATCTCGCCGCCGCGGTGCAGGAGCCCACGTGGGAGCACCCGGATGCGCTCGAGCGCAGCTGGGCGAAGATCCGCGGCAACGCGTTCGCCAAGGCGGGATTTTCGATCGCCGCCTGGGATCTGTACGCGAAGACGAACGGCATCCCGCTCGCCGCGGCGCTCGGCGGCGAGCGCTCGCAGGTCACCGCGGGAGTGTCCCTCGGCATCGAGCCGACCATCGACGCTCTCTTGACTGAAGTCCAGACGCAGGTGGGTGCCGGATACCCGCGCATCAAGCTCAAGGTCGCTCCGGGGTGGGACCTCGAGCCGGTGCGCGCCGTGCGCGACGCCTACCCCCACCTCGATCTGCACGTGGATGCCAACGGCGCCTACCCCGACGACGAGAACACGACGGCCATCATGCGTGCCCTCGACACCGCCGGGTTGACGATGATCGAGCAGCCCTTCGCTCCCCGCGCGTTCGCCTCGCACGCGCGACTGCAGCGCCAGCTGCAGACACCGCTGTGCCTCGATGAAAGCGTCGAGACGCTCGATGACCTGCGGACGATGCTGCTCACGGGAGCCGGTCGCGTGCTGAACATCAAGGTCTCGCGGATGGGCGGACTCGGCACGGCGCGGGCCGCCCACGAGCTCGCCCGCGCGGAAGGCGTCCCGGTCTGGTGCGGGGGGATGCACGAATTCGGCGTCGGCCGCGCAGCCAACGTCGCGCTGTCCTCCCTCCCGGGGTTCACGCTGCCCTCGGATGTCTCGGGGTCGGACAAGTACTATGCGCACGACGTCATCGTGCCGCCGGTCATCGCCCGGCACGGACGCGTCGAGGTACCCACCTCTCCCGGACTCGGTCACGACATCGACGAGGATGTCCTGAGCGCGCATACCGTCGAGCTCGTCGAGCTCTCCGCCGTCCGCGCCTGATCCCTCCGCAGGAGAACCATGACCCCCGTCGCTCTCATCGTGCTCGACCTCGGCGCATCCGCCGCACAGGACCTCGCCGTCGTGGACCCTGCCACGACGGTGCTGCCGGCCACCGACCTGGCCGCTACCCGCGGCGACGGGATCTTCGAGACCGTCGTCACCGTCGCCGGTGTACCGCAGGCGTCGGAGGCCCACCTCGACCGGTTCGCCCGGTCGGCGCGCATGCTCGACCTGCCCGAACCGGATCGCGCGCTGTGGCGCCGTGCCGTCACGACTGCCGCCGCGCACCTGCGCGAGCACCCTCGTGGCGCCGTCAAATACGTGATGTCGCGCGGCGACGAAGCCGGCACGGGCGTGCCGACGGGGTGGGCCCTCGCCTTCGTCCCCGCTGCCCGCGCCGAGATCCCTGCCCCTCTCGACGTCGTCACCCTCGATCGCGGCTATCGCTCCGATGTCGCTCAGACCTCGCCCTGGCTCCTGCAGGGAGCCAAGACGCTCTCGTACGCGGTCAACATGGCGGCTATGCGCGAGGCGCGACGCCGCGACGCGCAGGATGTGATCTTTCTCTCGATCGACGGCTTCGTCCTGGAAGGCCCGAATTCGACGGTGATCGCACGATTCGGCGACCGATTCGTGACACCTCCGGTTGAGCTCGGCATCCTTCCCGGTACGACGCAGCACGACGCGTTCGCTGCGCTGCACCGGGATGGCCGGCAGACGCAGGTGCGTCCCCTCACTGCCGCGGAGCTGACCGAGGCATCCGCCCTCTGGCTCTGCTCGTCGACCCGCGGCGCCGCGCCCATCGCACATCTCGACGGCCGCACGGTACGGGTGGATGCCGACGCCACCGCGATCATGAACCACGCCCTCGACGACCGGAAGGAATGAGCGTGCCTCTCGTCTTCGACGGCCACAACGACCTGCCCTGGGCGCTCCGCGAAAGGTTCGGATCGTCGGTCGCCGGCTTCGGCGGCACTCTGGACGGGCTGCACACCGATCTTGCTCGGCTGCGGCGCGGCGAGGTGGGCGCCCAGTTCTGGTCGGTATGGGTCGACCCGGCCCTGATCGGCGCGGGGCAGGTGACGGCGACGCTCGAACAGATCGACGTCGTGCGCCGCCTCGTCGATGCCTACCCGCAAGACCTCGCCTGGACTCCTACCGCCTCCGCCGTGCGCGAGGCGATGGATGCCGGTCGGATCGGGTCGCTCGTCGGCGTCGAAGGCGGAGACCAGCTGGCCGGATCGCTCGCGGTTCTGCGCCAGTACGCTCGCCTCGGCGTGCGCTATCTCACGCTGACGTGGTCACGCACGACCGCGTGGGCCGACTCGGCGACGGACACCGCACGGCACGGCGGCTTGACCCCGTTCGGCCGCGAGGTCGTGGCGGAGCTGAATCGCATCGGGGTACTCGTGGATCTCGCGCACGTCTCCCCCGCGACGATGCGGGACGCCCTCGAGACGACGACCCGTCCGGTGATCGTCAGTCACTCCGGCGCGGCAGCGCTGTGCGCCCACCCGAGGAACGTCCCCGACGACGTTCTCGCTCGGATCGGGCGGGACGGCGGGGTCGTCATGGTGACTTTCGTTCCCTCGTTCCTTTCCGCGGCCCGATGGCAGTGGGTGCGCGACGGGGAGGTCGGCGTCCCCCCGGTCGTCGACGTGACGACGGTGGCCGATCACGTCGAGCACGTGCGCCGCGTCGCGGGACGAGACGCGGTCGGTCTCGGCGGCGACTTCGACGGAACGGACGCGATGCCCGAGGGCCTCTCGGATGTCTCGGGGTACCCGGCACTTCTCGCCGAGCTGCGCGGACGCGGCTGGTCGGCGGACGATCTCGACGCACTGACGCACCGCAACGTCCTCCGCGTGCTCGAGGTCGTCGATGCCGACTACCGCGCCTTCCTCGACGGCACGGCACCCGCGCCGCTCGGCATCCGTCCCGTCGTCGACGTGCACGAGCGCACGCGCGCGGAGCGTCCGCGCGTGCTCGTCGTGCAGAACGCGAAGCCGTCGGGCCCCCGGCGCCTGGGCGCATGGTTGCGCGAGGCCGGCCTCGAGCCGGAAGTCGTGCTCGGTGAAGAGGTGCCCGCGAGCCTCGACGGCTACGCCGGGCTCGTCATGCTCGGAGGCGGTCTCATGCCCGACGACGACGAGCGCGCGCCCTGGCTCGCGCGCGAGCGCGGCCTCGCCGAGCAAGCGATCGCCCGGGACCTGCCGACCCTCGGCATCTGCCTCGGCGGACAGATCCTCGCGCACGTCGCGGGCGGCACAGTACGCGCGAAGACGGGGCCGAAGGAACGGGGTGCCACGCAGATTTCGCCCACCTCCGCGGGGACGATCGACGCCGTGCTCTCGGCGCTCGGCGAAGGCGCGCCGATGATCGAGAACCACGAGGACATGATCACGGTGCTCCCTCCGTCGGCGACACTCCTCGCCTCGAGCACGGCCGTTGCGAACCAGGCCTTCCTGCTCGGCGAGCACGTGCGCGGTCTGCAGTTCCACCCGGAGGTCTCGGCCGACGACCTGCTCGGGTGGGAGGAACCCGTCATCCCGGGCCCCGATGACCTCCCGCTCGCGCAGATCGTCGCCGCCGCGCGCGCCGTCGACGGGGCGAACACGGCAGCCGCACATGCCCTCGTCGCCGCTTTCGCCGCCGACGTCGCCGCTGTCGCTGCCGTCGCTGCCGGAGACGCCGACCGTCACTCGCTGACATCACCCGCATGAGCGGCCTCCCGCAGACGCACGACGAGTCGCTGACCGCGGCACTCGACAGTGCCTTGGATGCCGCGGCACGGCGCCTCGCGCCTGGCGGAATTGCGGCGATCGTGCGCGATGGCGACCTGCTCGCCGCGCGGCCGTTCGGCCGAACGCACCTAGGCGGCCCGGAGACGACAGCCGACACCGTCTTTCGCATCGCGTCGATGACGAAGAGCTTCCTCGCGGCCTGCGCCCTGGCTCTCCGCGACGAGGGGCTGCTCGATCTGACGGCACCGATCACCGACTACGCGCCCGCAATGGCGGCGGCCCGCTACCGCGGCAGACCGGTACGCATCACCCTCGCCGACCTCCTCGCCAACCGGTCGGGGCTCGGCGAGGACAACGCATGGGGCGACGAGCACCTGGGGGTCCCTCGGGAAGACATCCACGCGCTCGTCGCCGCCGGTCTGCGGCTCACGGCGCCGCCGGCAGAGGTCTACCAGTACTCCAACGTCGGCATGTCTCTGGTCGGCCGGGCGATCGAGGCGGTCACGGGACGCGACGTCGAACGGGTGATCAGCGACCGGATCCTCGATCCGCTCGGACTCACGCAGACCCGCTGGCGTCCAGGCGACTACGGGTCACCGTCCGCGCTCGCACGCGGCCACCGCACGTTCGACGCAGGCGCGACGTTCGCCCCCGAACCGTACGTGGGCTCCGGTGCACTCGCGTGCATCGGTGGGCTCTTCTCCACGGTCGGCGACATCGCCCGGTGGGTCGGGTTCCTGGCATCCACCGACGACACGCCCGGATCGACCACGCTCAGCGCGCAGTCGCGTCGCGAACTGCAACGCGCACACACCGTCATCCCGACGCGCGTGGCCCGATTCGCGGGCCGTCCGCTGCAGGGCAGCGGCTACGGCTACGGGCTCGTCGTGGAGCACGACGAGGTGCGGGGACGCACGGTCGGTCACGCGGGCGGTCTCCCCGGATTCGCCTCGCACATGCGCTGGCAGGCGTCGTCGCGGATCGGCGTCGTCGCGTTCGGATCCTCGGACGAGTTCCCCGCGTGGCGCGTGACCGCGGCAGCCCTCGAAAGCGTGGGCGCCGCCACGACGCCCCGGCCCGGGGAGATCTGGCCCGAGACGCTCGCGGCGGCCGAGAGGCTCGATGCGATCGTCCGCGCCGGCGCCCCGATCGCCGCAGCCGAAAACCTGTTCAGCACGAACGTCCTGCGCGATGTGCCGGGGACGGTGCGCGACCGACGTATACGTGAGCTCGTCGGACGGGTCGGGGCACCTGTGGCCGCACAGGCGCCCCTCGCAGAGCGGATACGCGGCTCTTCGGACTTTAGGTGGGGGTGGTGGGGTCGAGGCCGCCGGCGATGAGGAGCATGCGGAGTCGGTAGTTGTCGTAGTTGCGGAAGCCGCGGGCGACGCGGCGGGCGA
>NZ_JAAGRY010000026.1 GCF_015707995.1 Microbacterium paulum | reverse complement strand
GCCGCGCCCCGGGCGAAGCCGGCGGTGTCGGGCCAGGCGCCTGCGCGCGCGTCGGCGGTGACCACGTCGCCCGCACGCGCGCCGAAGACGGCGCCTTCGAGCAGCGAGTTCGACGCGAGCCGGTTGGCGCCGTGCACACCCGTGCGCGCCACCTCGCCGACGGCGTAGAGGCCCGGCAGGCTCGTGCGGCCGAACAGGTCGGCCGTGATGCCGCCCATGAAATAGTGCGCGGCGGGCGTCACGGGGATGGGCTCTCGCGACCAGTCCCACCCGCGCTCGCGCACGGCGCCGTCGATCGTCGGAAAGCGGCGGGCGAGGAATGACGACGTCTGCTTGCGGGTCGGGCGCAGCCCGGTCGCATCGAGCAGCACGGGGCGCCCGCCTTGGCTCGCCATGACATCGGCGATCGTGCGGGCGACGACGTCGCGCGGGGCGAGTTCGGCGTCGGGGTGCACGTCGAGCATGAAGCGCCGCCCCTGCTCGTCGCGGAGCACCGCCCCCTCTCCGCGTACAGCTTCGGAGACGAGGAAAGGTGCCGCGGCCGCGCCGTCGGCGCTGTGCGCCGGGAGCACCGTCGGGTGGAACTGGAAGAACTCAAGGTCGACCACGGCCACGCCGGCCCGGAGCGCCGCGGCGATGCCGTCGCCCGTGGCGACCGGCGGGTTCGTCGTGTGCGCGTACAGCTGGCCGGCGCCACCCGTCGCAAGGATCACGGCGTCGGCCTTGAGCCGCTCGCGGCGAGCGGTCTCGCCGACGGGGGAACCGCCGGGAGCCGGGGCGTCGACGAGCAGGTCGACACCTGTCACTCGGCCGCCGTCCACCACGAGATCGACGAGGAAGGCGTGCTCGACGATGCGCACCGCACCGGCACGCACGCGCTCGACGAGAGCGTGCTCGATCGCGCTGCCGGTCGCATCTCCACCCGCGTGCAGCACGCGCGGATACGAGTGCGCCGCCTCGAGGCCCTTCACGAGCGCGCCGTCGGGGCCGCGGTCGAACGCCACACCCTCTTCGATCAGCTCGCGGATGCGGGCGGGGCCCTCTTCGACGAGCGCGCGCACCGCGTCGGGGTCCGACAGCCCGGCGCCGGCGACGAGGGTGTCGTGCAGATGCGCGGCGGCGCTGTCGTCGTCGAACATGACCCCGGCGATCCCGCCCTGCGCGTACCGGGTGTTGGCGTGGTCGAGCACGTCTTTCGTGACGAGGGTGACGTGGCATCCGGATGCCACGGCGTGCAGCGCCGCCGTCAGGCCCGCGATGCCCGACCCGACGACGACCACCGCGGTCATGGCCGCGCCGCCAGCATGCGCTCGAGCGCGACGCGCGCCGGATCGGCGACGCCTGCCGGCACCTCGATGCGGTTGACGACCCGCCCTGCGACCAGTTCTTCGAGCACCCACGCGAGGTAGCCCGGGTGGATGCGGTACATCGTCGAGCATGGGCAGACGACGGGGTCGAGGCAGAAGATCTCGTGCTGCGGGTACTGCGCGGCCAGGCGCTGCACGAGGTTGATTTCGGTGCCGATCGCGAAGGTCGTCGGCTCGGTGGTGGCGGCGATGGCCTTGCGGATGTAGTCCGTCGAACCGGCTTCGTCGGCGGCATCCACGACGGCCATCGGGCATTCGGGGTGCACGATCACGCGCACGCCGGGGTGCTCGGCGCGCGCCTGATCGATCTGATCGACCGTGAACCGGCGGTGCACCGAGCAGAAGCCGTGCCAGAGGATGACGCGGGCGTCGGCGAGCTCGCGCTCCGACGATCCACCGAGGGGCTTGCGCGGGTTCCACATCGGCATCTGCTCGAGCGGCACGCCCATCGCCTTGGCGGTGTTGCGGCCGAGGTGCTGGTCGGGGAAGAAGAGCACCCGACGCCCGCGGGCGAAGGCCCACTCGAGCACCGTACGGGCGTTCGACGAGGTGCAGACGATGCCGCCGTGCCGCCCCACGAACCCCTTGATCGCGGCCGACGAGTTCATGTAGGTCACCGGGACGACGGGGACGAGCCCGTCGGCACCTGGCGTGTCGAGGTCGCCGTAGAGGTCGGCGAGCTGTTCCCAGCAGTCTTCGACCTCGTCGATCGAGGCCATGTCGGCCATCGAGCAGCCCGCAGCGAGGTTCGGCAGGATCACCGCCTGGTCGGGGCGGGAGAGCAGGTCGGCGGTCTCGGCCATGAAGTGCACACCGCAGAAGACGATCGCCTCGGCCTGCGGCTGGGTGAGGGCCGCGTTCGCGAGCTGGAACGAGTCGCCCACATAGTCGGCGTGGGCGACGACCTCTTCGCGCTGGTAGAAGTGCCCGAGCACCACGACGCGGTCGCCGAGGGCCGCTTTCGCCGCAGTGATGCGGTCGTGCAGCTCTGCTTCGGATGCCTCGCGGTACCCCGCAGGCAGCTCGCCCTGGCGCGGCGCACCCGTCGGGATCACATCGCCCATCGACGACCCCGGGCCGTACCCGGGCCGCGCGTCGAAGTCCCACGGACCCGCGGCGAGGTCGGTGTTGCACGTCTCGGCGTTCGAGGCGCCCGACACGATCGCCTGGATGCCGTGGTCGACCGAGGGGTCGGCAGGCTCGCCGGGCCGGGTGGACTGGAGCGTGAGAAGGGTCATGCGAGAGCCTTTCGGGAAGGAAGGGTTCGGCCGGGCAGCGGGCCGCGATCGGCCAGCTCGACGTCGTGGTCGTAGCGGTAAAGACGGGCGGGGCGGTGGCTGCCCGTGCGGAACCGCTCGGTGGGGATGAGGTTTCCCGAGTTCTCGACCTGGCGGCGGAAGTTCGCGGGGTCGAGGTCGCGTTCGAGGATCGCCTCGTATACCTCGCGGAGCTCAGCGAGGGTGAACAGGTCGGGCAGCAGGCCGTGGGCGATGCGGCTGTAGCCCACCTTGTTCTGCAGCCGCCACAGCGCGTAGTCGACGATGTGGTTGTGGTCGAAGGCGAGCGGCGGCAGGTGAGCGGCGTCGAACCACGACACGTTCTGTGCATCGAGGGGCAGCTGGGCCCCTTCTCGCAGAAGCGCCCAATAGACGATCGACACCACACGCTCGGGGGACCGGTCCACGTCTCCGAACGCGTAGAGCTGTTCGAGGTAACTGGGAGCGAGTCCGGTGGTTTCGGCGAGGGTGCGCGAGGCGGCGTGCTCGAGGTCTTCGCTGTGCGCGAGCCAGCCGCCCGGCAGGGCCCAGCGGCCCTCGTGCGGGTCGCGCGTGCGCCGCACGAGCGGCAGGACGACAGACATGCCTCGCCCGCCGGCGCCGCGGCGCAGGCTGAAGATCACGGTAGAGACCGCGACGCGGATGCCGTCGACTGACGGGTCTGTTCTTGTCATGATGACCATAACCTCGCTGCGATCTTAGAGTCAGAGTGACTCGAAGGGCAAATCCAGTTCCTCCCGCATTCGGCGTCATCGTCGGCAGATGCGCAGGCAAGGCAGAGCCGCGCCCGCTACCGTGAGCGCGGAAGGGGGTCCCGTGCTGATCGTCGATGTCATCGCCGTGGTCGTTCTCATCGGCGCGTTCGCCGGAGGGCTCGCGCGCGGCTTCTTCGCCAGTCTCGGCACGGTCGTGGGTACCGTGCTCGGCGCCGTCGCCGCGTTGTGGCTGCTGCCGCTCGTGACCCCGTGGGTCGCCACGGTCGTGCCCGAGGGCGTCTGGCGTGCGGCGGCTCTCGCCGCCGCGGCGGTCGCGCTCGTGGCCGTGTGCGCGGCGATCGGTGGCGCTATCGGCCACGTGATCCGGCGCGGCGTCGACCGGGTGCGCCTGCGCGCGGTCGAGCGCTTCTTCGGGGGCGTGCTCAGCCTCGTCGCCGCCTCACTCGTGCTCGTACTCGTGGGGACGGGGCTCGCGGGCGCGGGCATTCCGCAGGTCTCGGCGGCGGTCGCCTCCTCGCGCGTGATCGGCGCGCTCGACGCTCTCACTCCGGCTCCGGTCGAAGACGCCCTCGCCCGCGCGCGCGGTGCCTTCCTCACCGACGGCCTGCCTCGCCTCGAAGCGGTGATCGGCGCGGTCGTCGCCCCGACCGAGCCGGCGATCGCGCTCGATGACCCGGAGCTGCAGGCCGCGGCATCCTCGGTGGCGCGCATCAGCGGCACGGCGTACGCGTGCGGCGTCTCGCTCACCGGGTCGGGCTTCGTCGCCGCGCCCGGCCTCGTCGTCACGAACGCGCACGTCATCGCGGGCGTCGACGCGCCCGTCGTCGAGCTTCCGGGTGGCCGCGCCGCCGAAGGCCGCATCGTGCTGTTCGATCCGACGGTCGACCTCGCGGTCATCGCGATCGGCGGGGTGGATGCCACGCCGCTCGTGATCGCGCCGACGGCGCCCGCCGGCACGCAGGCCGCCGTGCAGGGATATCCGCACGGAGGACCCTTCACGAGCACGACCGCCGCGATCCTCTCGGTGGCGACGGTTCCCGTGCCCGACATCTACGACGCCGCGTCGGCGCCGCGCGAGATCTACGTGCTCGAGGCCGATGTGCAACCGGGAAACTCCGGCGGACCGCTCCTCGACGCCGACGGGGAGGTGCTCGGCGTCGTCTTCGCGCGCGGCACCGGCACCGACGAGGTGCGCGGCTACGCCATCACGACCGACGAGCTCACACCCGTCCTCGGCAGCGTCACGGCCGACTCGCCGAGCGTCAGCTCGGGAACCTGCACGGGCTGACGACGCTCGCCCACCGCTCGAGCCGCTATGCTGACACCGCAACTGAAGACAGGCCGCATGACGTGTGCGGGAGAGCCCTGGCATCCATTTTCTCCACGGAGGCCGGGCACCGAAGGAGCAAGCCTCCCCGCCAATCTCTCAGGTCCGCGTACCGCACGCGTCCGGCCGCTCTGAAAAGCGATCCCCGCCGTGTGATGGGGGATCCGCCGACGGTGAAAGCCGGCTCGCGCCGGTGAAGCTCTCAGGCCCATGACAGAGGGGGAGTTCCCGCCTGCCGGTTCCGGCAGGCGCCAGCCCGCCACCCGGGAGAACTCGTGTCAGACCTTCGCACCACTCCGCTCCACGATCGCCATGCCGCCCTCGGTGCCTCGTTCACCGACTTCGGCGGCTGGTCGATGCCCGTGCGCTACACCTCCGACCTCGCCGAGCACCACGCGGTGCGCGACGCGGCGGGGCTGTTCGACATCTCGCACATGGCCGAGTTCACCCTCGTCGGCCCCGAGGCGGCGGCTGTGCTCGACCACGCGCTGGCCGGACGGATCTCGGCGATGAAGATCGGCAAGGCCAAGTACTCGCTGCTGCTCTCGGATGCCGGGGGTGTCGTCGACGACGTCATCGTCTATCGGCGCGGTGACGAGGACTTCCTGGTGATCTCGAACGCGGGAAACCGCGGCCTCGTCGCCGCCGCGCTCGACGGCTATCGCGACCGCGCGGAGATCACGGACATCTCCGACGACGTCGCCCTCATCGCCGTGCAGGGGCCCCGCGCCCGCGAGATCGTGGAGGCGACCGCAGGGATCGACGGCGTCGCACCGGCTCTCGCCGACCTCGGCTACTACGCCTGGTCGGGCGGCACCTTCGACGGCGAGCCGCTGTTCATCGCGCGCACCGGCTACACCGGCGAAGACGGCTTCGAACTGCTCGTGCCGAACGCGGTCGCCGCCGCCCTGTGGGACGCGCTGCTCGTCGCGGGCGAGCCCCTCGGTCTCGTTCCCGCCGGCCTCGCCGCGCGCGACACCCTGCGCCTCGAGGCGGGCATGCCGCTGCACGGTCACGAACTGACCGACGAGATCCTCCCCGCGCAGGCCGGGCTCGACCGCGTCGTCGCCACAGACAAAGACGACTTCGTCGGAAAGGCCGCCCTCGCCCAGGCATCCGACGACCTTCCGGTGCTCGTCGGTCTCGCCGCCGAGGGGCGCCGCGCGGGCCGTGCCGGCTACGCGCTCTACGCGACCGTCGACGGCGCCGAGCCCGTCGGTGAGATCACGAGCGGCGTGCTCAGCCCGACCCTGGGGCATCCCGTCGCCATGGCTTTCGTGCCGCCCGCCCTCTCGGCGCTCGGCACCGACCTGTTCATCGACGTGCGCGGAACCCGCATTCCCGCGACCGTCACCGCCCTGCCCTTTTACCGGAGGAACGCATGACCGATCTCACCGCCCTCAAGTACACCGACGAGCACGAGTGGGTCGCCCTCGCGGGCGACGTCGCGACCGTCGGCATCACCGACTACGCCGCCGACAAGCTGGGTGACGTCGTGTTCGTCGACCTGCCCTCGGTGGGCTCGTCGGTCACCGCCGGCGAGGTCTGCGGCGAGATCGAGTCGACGAAGTCGGTGGGCGAGCTCTACGCGCCGCTCACCGGCGAGGTCGTCGAGGTCAACGACGCCGTGATCGACGACCCCGCGTCGGTCAACGGCGGCGCGTTCGACGCGTGGCTGATCAAGATCCAGGTCGACCCGGCCGACGTCGAGGCACTCCTCGACCGGGCCGCCTACGTCGCTCTCACGGGCGGCGAGGCGTGAGCTCCACCGCCTTCGGGATCGACGAGGGGTTCCGCGCCCGCCACATCGGCACCGACGCCGATGCGCAGGCGATCATGCTGAACGCCTTGGGCTACGACTCGGTCGAGGCCCTCGTCGAGCGCGCCGTTCCCGGCTCGATCCGCCCTGCCGGCGGTGCCGTGCCCGGCCCGAGCGACGGGAGCGTGATCCCGCCCGCCGCGACCGAGGCCGAAGCGCTGGCCGAGCTCCGCGCCCTCGCCGCTCTGAACAAGCCGGCGCGCCCGATGATCGGGCTCGGCTATTACGACACGCTCACGCCGTCGGTGATCGCCCGGAACGTCTTCGAGAACCCGTCCTGGTACACGGCGTACACGCCCTACCAGCCTGAGATCTCGCAGGGGCGCCTCGAGGCCCTCATCAACTTCCAGACGATGGTCACCGACCTCACGGGGCTCGCGACGGCCAACGCCTCGATGCTCGACGAGTCGACCGCCGTCGTCGAGGGCATGCTCGTCGCGCGGCGCGCCTCGAAGTCGGCCTCGAACGTGTTCCTGGTCGACGCCGACGCGCTGCCCCAGACGAAGGCGCTGCTCGCGCACCGCGCGGCGGCGCTCGGCATCGAGATCGTCGAGGTGCCAGTCGGCCCGTGGGAGGGTTCCGGCGCGGGCTTCGAGGCGGACGTCGCCACCGAAGCAGCCGGGATCGACGCGTTCGGCGCCTTCTTCCAGTACCCGGGCGCGAGCGGTCGCGTGTGGGATCCGTCGGGTCCGATCGCCGCCGTCCAGGCCCAGGGCGGCCTCGCGGTCGTCGCCGCCGACCTGCTCGCCCTCACCCTGCTGCGCTCGCCCGGATCACTCGGCGCCGACATCGCCGTCGGCACGACGCAGCGTTTCGGTGTGCCACTCGGCTTCGGGGGACCGCATGCCGGCTACATGGCGGTGCGCACGGGGCTCGAGCGGCAGCTCCCCGGGCGTCTCGTCGGTGTGTCGGTGGATGCCTCGGGCGCGCCCGCGTACCGGCTGTCGCTGCAGACCCGCGAACAGCACATCCGCCGCGAGAAGGCGACCTCGAACATCTGCACCGCCCAGGTGCTGCTGGCCGTCATGGCATCCATGTACGCCGTCTACCACGGGCCCGACGGCCTCCGCCGGATCGCCGCCGACGTCACCCGCAAGGCGCACCTGCTGCGCGACTGGATCGTCGAGGCCGGGAACGACGTGCTGCATGAGGACTTCTTCGACACGATCGTCGTGTCGGTGCCCGGGCGTGCGGGCGCCGTAGTCGAGGCGGCACGCGAGCGCGGGTTCCAGCTGTGGTTCCGCGACAGCGACTCGGTCGGTATGTCGGTCGATGAGACCACCACGACGAGCGAGCTGCACGCGCTCGCGCAGGTGTTCGGTGGGCCCGAGCAGCGGGCGTTCGGATTCTGGGCGAGCTCGGGGCCGGAGCACCTGACCGGGCTTCTGCCCGAAGCGTTGCGGCGCGAGGACGAGTTCCTGACGCACCCGGTGTTCCACGTGCACCACTCCGAGACGGCGATGATGCGCTACCTCAAGCAGCTCGCCGACCGCGACTACGCGCTCGATCGTGGCATGATCCCGCTCGGCTCGTGCACGATGAAGCTCAACGCGGCGACCGAGATGGCGGCCGTGTCGTGGCCCGAGTTCTCGCGCGTGCACCCGTTCGCGCCCGCCGACGACGTCGCGGGGTACCTCGTGCTCATCGAGCAGCTCGAGTCGTGGCTCGCCGAGATCACCGGCTACGACGC
Source organism: Microbacterium paulum (assembly GCF_015707995.1). GTDB lineage: Bacteria > Actinomycetota > Actinomycetes > Actinomycetales > Microbacteriaceae > Microbacterium > Microbacterium paulum. Next base: position 32,582 of record NZ_JAAGRY010000026.1, on the reverse strand, counting down.
GGTGTCGCTGCAGCCGAACGCCGGCTCTCAGGGCGAGCTCGCGGGGCTCCTCGCGATCCGCGGGTACCATCACGATCGGGGCGACCTGCAGCGCGACGTCTGCCTCATCCCGTCGTCGGCGCACGGCACGAACGCGGCGTCGGCCGTGCTCGCGGGCATGCGCGTCGTCGTCGTCGCGTGCGACGAGGCAGGGAACGTCGACCTCGGCGATCTGCGTGCGAAGATCGCCACGCACGCCGATGCGCTCGCGGCGCTCATGATCACCTACCCCTCGACCCACGGTGTGTACGAGCACGATGTCGTCGACATCTGCGAGGCCGTGCACGAGGCGGGCGGGCAGGTCTACGTCGACGGCGCGAACATGAACGCGCTCGTCGGTCTCGCCCGCTTTGGCGACTTCGGCGGCGACGTGTCGCACCTGAACCTCCACAAGACCTTCGCGATCCCGCACGGCGGCGGCGGGCCCGGCGTCGGACCGGTCGCGGCCAAGGCGCACCTTGCGCCATATCTGCCTTCGCACCCGCTCGCGCAGCGCGCCGAGCACGCGGGCGGATTCGTCTTCGACGGGGGTCCGGTGTCGGCCGCGCCGTACGGCTCGGCATCCATTCTGCCGATCTCGTGGGCGTACATCCGCCTGATGGGCACCGACGGGCTGAGGGATGCCAGCGGCGCCGCCGTGCTCGCGGCGAACTACGTCGCCGAGCGGCTCCGCGGGCACTATCCCGTGCTGTACGCGGGCGACGGCGGGCTCGTGGCGCACGAGTGCATCCTCGACCTGCGGCCGCTGAAGGACGAGACCGGCGTGACGGTCGACGACGTCGCCAAGCGCCTGATCGACTACGCGTTCCACGCCCCGACGATGTCGTTCCCCGTGGCGGGAACGCTCATGGTCGAGCCGACCGAGTCGGAGGACCTCGGCGAGATCGAGCGCTTCATCGAGGCGATGATCGCGATCCGCGCCGAGGCTGCGCGGCTGCAGGCGGGGGAGTGGGAGGCATCCGACAACCCGCTCGTGAACGCCCCGCACACCGCCGCGGCCGTCGTCGCGACGGAGTGGACGCACCCCTACCCGCGCGAACTGGCCGTGTACCCCGTGCACACGCTCGTGCGCACGAAGTACTGGCCGCCCGTCCGCCGCATCGACAACGCCTACGGCGACCGCAACCTCGTCTGCGCGTGCCCTCCCGTCGAGGCCTTCGCGTAGCCGCCCGCCCTCGCGCTGCGCTTCTCCTCGACGAGACACCGCCTGTGCGCCGAGACACCACCGATGGACCGGCGTCTCGGCGCACGGGCGGTGTCTCGTCGCCGCGCGCCCGATCAGTGGCCGCGTACGGCGGTCGGGAGCGTCGCGAGGAAGGTCGGCTGGGGCGCCCGGACGATGGGGATGCCCGCACTGAGAAGAGCCGTCCGCAGCGGAGCGGCGTCGATCGCATCGGCCCACGACCAGTGCGGTACGGCGGCGACGCCGCGGGCGATCAGTCGACCGTCGCGTGTGCGTCGTGCGCGCAGCGCCTCACGGGCATCGCCCATGGCCCCGCTGTACTTGACGTCGCCGTCGCCGTCGGCTTCGCCGGCGACGTTCCACCGCCGCCAGAACAGATCGACGCGGTCATCACCGATCCACACTTGCGATTCTGCAGCCGGGAAACCGAGCCACTCGATCACGGCGATGCTCACGCTCTCGAGCGGTGATTCCGGTGTTCCGGTCGCCCTCGCGCACACCCACCGCGCGCGCGACCGACCTCGTGACGAGGGGTGGGTCTCCGCGAGGTCACCGATGTCGGCGACCGTGAGAGTCCCGTCGGCTCGGAGTGCACTGTCAGCGATCGCGAGCGCGACCGCCGGGTGCGACAGGCGCGCCGCGTCGGCCGCGACTTCACCCGCCGTGGCGACGTTGAAGCTGCCGAGCCGCTCGAACCGCGGCATCCGTTCTGCGGCGTGAAAGCGCGTCGTGCCTCTGATGCGGGTGCGTCCCGCGTCCTGCGCGACGGCGTGGACGTCGCGCGGCTCGCCGAAGACCGCGATGCCCCGGAGCGCGGCTGCGGACTCGCGCACGAAGATGGCGTTCGGATGCCTGAGGGCGACAGCGTGCACGCGGGCGAGGTAACGGTCCCACGGGGCGAGCGCGTCCCACAGCGTCTTCGGCGCGTACACCCCGCGGTCGACGCGCGCGAGATCGCCGCGGGCGACGTCTCGGTCGATGTGCGTCGCAGCGGCGCGGGTGACGAACGGAACCGGACAGGCACGCGCATCGGACAGGAGCGGAAGCGGCATCCACGCATCACACCGCATGTCGCCCACCACCGGGAGCGCCTCACCCCGGATTGTGCACAACTCCGTCGATCCCGCCCCTGTGGACAACGCGGCGCGCGCGAACGCGCCCCCGGACGAGACACCGTCTCCGCGCCGAGACACCGGTCCATCGGCGGTGTCTCGGCGCACCAACGGTGTCTCGCGGGCGGAGGGGCCGGACCGGGGCCACGCGCCGCGCTGGGGTCAGAACACGCCGGGCCACCAGGCGGCGGCGAGGGGATAGCCGACGAAGGCGATCACGTCGATCACGGTGTGGGCGATCACGAGGGGCATGACCCGCCCGAACCGGGCGTAGACCCAGCCGAACACGATGCCCATCGCCATGTTGCCGATGATCGAGCCGAAGCCCTGGTACGCGTGGTACGCACCGCGGAGGGCCGCAGTCGAGAGGATGACCGTCCACGTGCTCCAGCCGAGCCGGCGCAGCCGGTCGAAGAGGTACCCGATGAAGATCACCTCTTCGGTGAGCCCTGCGCGAAGCGCCGCGAGAAGCAGGAGCGGGATCGTCCACCACGAGGCATCGAGGGGCGCGGCATCCACCTGCACGGTGACCCCGAGGGCGCGCCCGGCGGCGTACAGGCCGAGCCCGGGCACGCCGATGACCGCGACGAGCAGCAGACCTGTGCCGAGATCCCGCCCGGCATGGCGGAAGTCGAGGCCGATCCGGCGGAACGCCGACACCCCCGGCTCCCACAGCAGGTAGATGGCGAGCGCGATGGGCGCGAACCCGAAGAACGCCCCGACGAACTGGTAGAGCACGTCCCAGAACTGCTGTGCGTTCGCCCCCGGATTCAGCGAGGTCGACTGGTCGCCCAGTGCCTCCTCGCGGGTGAGGGCCTGCACGAGCTGCAGCACCGAATACACCGCCGAGCGCCCCACCGAGAGTGAGAGCACGATCGCGATCTCCCACCAGAGCGAGGTGCGCAGTCGGGCGGTGGATGCCGAGGGTGCAGCAGGGCCGAATGGGTCACGATCGGCGATCATCTTGTCAGATTGCCACATCTGGCGTCGCTTGAGTTAAGGGTCTGTAACGTTTTCCCGGGTTGATTTGTCGAAGACTGTCGCGTTACTTACAGTTTCCCTATTCCCGCCCCTGCGTTCACACAGCACGCTGTGGGCGATTCACCCTTGCACAGGAGGACAAGTTGAAGCGCAACAAGATCGCCCTTGCGGGCATCGCGCTGCTGGTCGCCGGAGGACTCGCTCTCGCGGGTTGCTCCAGCAGCGGCAGCGGTACGCCGAGCGCATCGGGCGGCAACACCACCGCCATCATCAAGACCAACGGTTCCGAGCCCGAGAACCCGCTGATCCCGACCAACACCAACGAGGTCGGTGGCGGCAAGATCCTCGACGAGATCTTCGCGGGTCTCGTCTACTACGACGCCAAGGGTGCGCCGCAGAACGACATGGCCGAGTCGATCACGGTCGACGACGCGCAGCACCTCACGGTCAAGCTCAAGAAGGGCCAGAAGTTCACGGACGGCACCGAGGTGCAGGCCCACAACTTCATCGAGGCCTGGAACTACGGCGCGAAGCTCTCGAACAAGCAGCTCAACAGCTACTTCTTCGAGGACATCGAGGGCTTCAGCTACGACGCCGACGCCGAGCTGACCGGCCTCAAGGAGGTCGACGACTACACCTTCACGATCGCGCTCAACAAGCCGGCATCCGACTTCGCGCTGCGCCTGGGCTATTCGGCCTTCTACCCGCTGCCCGACTCGGCGTTCGAGGACATGGATGCCTTCGGTCAGAACCCGATCGGCAACGGCCCCTACAAGATCGCTTCGGACGACGCGTGGCAGCACAACGTGCAGATCTCGCTCGTAAAGAACGACGACTACCAGGGCGGCCGTGCAGCGCACAACGCCGGCCTCGACATCGTCTTCTACGCGACGCAGGACGCGGCATACGCCGACCTGCTCTCGGGCGAGGTCGACGTCATCGACGGCGTTCCCTCGTCGGCGCTCGCGACCTTCGAGTCGGAGCTCGGCGACCGCGCGGTCAACCAGCCCGCCGCCGTGTTCCAGTCGTTCACCATCCCGGGCCGCCTCGCGCACTTCTCGGGTGAAGAGGGACAGCTCCGCCGCCAGGCGATCTCGATGTCGATCAACCGCGAAGAGATCACAAAGGTTGTCTTCAACGGCACGCGTACCCCCGCGAGCGACTTCACCTCGCCCGTCATCGACGGTTGGTCGGACAAGCTCGAAGGCTCCGAGGTGCTCGCGTACAACCCGGACGAGGCCAAGAAGCTGTGGGCCCAGGCCGACGCCATCTCGCCGTGGTCGGGCACGTTCCAGATCTCGTACAACGCCGACGGCGGCCACCAGACGTGGGTCGACGCGGTTGTGAACTCGATCAAGAACACCCTCGGCATCGACGCGTCGGGCAACCCCTACGCCGACTTCGCCTCGCTCCGCAAGGACGTCACGAGCCGTACGATCGAGACCGCGTTCCGCACCGGTTGGCAGGCCGACTACCCCGGTCTGTACAACTTCCTCGGCCCGCTGTACGCGACCAACGCCGGCTCGAACGACGGTGACTACTCGAACCCCGAGTTCGACAAGCTCCTCTCCGACGGCATCTCGGCGACCGACTCGGCCGCGGCCAACGAGGACTTCCAGAAGGCTCAGTCGATCCTGCTGAAGGACCTCCCGGCGACCCCGCTGTGGTACTCCAACGTCACCGGCGGTTTCGCCGAGGGCGTGCAGAACGTCGAGTTCGGTTGGAACTCGGTGCCGCTGTACTACCTCATCACCAAGTAATCAGATCATCCCGGATCGTCCCGTGGGGCGGTGACACCTCGTCACCGCCCCGCGGTATGTCCATCTGGCTCTCGCGTCCGCGCTCCCCGCGCGGCACGATGTTTCTCGCGGGTGACTCAGGCCGTGCCCGACGCGCCGCACCCCACATCTGAAGGAGAGGGATGTTCGGTTACATCCTCAGACGCCTGTTGCAGGTGATCCCCGTGTTCTTCGGGGCCACCCTGCTCATCTATTTCATGGTCTTCGCGCTGCCCGGAGACCCGATCATCGCGCTGTTCGGTGACAAGACGCCGAACCCGGCGGTCGTCGAGCAGCTGCGCGCGCAGTACCACCTCGATCAGCCGTTCATCGTGCAGTACTTCTACTACATCACCGGCATCTTCCAGGGAAACCTCGGCTCGACGTTCTCGGGGCAGTCGGTCAACGACGTGCTCGCCCGGACGCTCCCGGTCACCGCGCGCCTGGCCGTCATGGCCATCGCGATCGAGTTCACGCTGGCGATCATCATCGGCACCGTCTCGGCGCTGCGCAAGGGCAAGCTGTTCGACAACACGATGCTCATCATCGCGCTGATCTTCGTCGCCCTGCCGATCTTCGTGTTGAGCTTCCTGGCCCAGTACTTCCTCGCGATCCAGTGGGGCTGGTTCAAACCCACGGTCGGCGCGCAGAACGATTGGGGCGACCTCTGGCTGCCCGCGATCGTGCTGGGTCTCAGCCTCTACGCCACCAGCATGCGCCTGATGCGCTCGTCGGTGATCGACACGCTCAACCAGGACTGGGTGCGCACCGCCTACAGCAAGGGCCTGACCCGCTCGCGCGTCGTCCCCGTGCACGTGCTGCGCAACTCGCTCATCCCCGTCATCACGAACTCCGCCACGAACTTCGGCGTGCTGCTGGTGGGTGCCACCGTCACCGAGGGCATCTTCAACGTGCCCGGCGTCGGCAACACCCTCTTCCACGCCGTGCAGAAGCACGAGGGGCCCACGGTCGTCTCGTTCGTCACGGTGTTCGTGATCATCTATGTGCTCGTCAACCTGGTCGTAGACCTGCTCTACGGCCTGCTCGACCCGAGGATCCGCTATGTCAAGTGATCTCAACGACCCCACGGGGGTGAACCACTACGTCGCTCCCGCCCCGACCACGACCCTCGTCGTCGATGCCGTCCGCGTCGACGAGAAGCCGAGCAACCTCTGGAGCGACGCGTGGCGCGACCTGCGCCGCCGCCCCGTGTTCTGGCTGAGCCTGCTGGTGGTGGCCATCGTCCTGCTCATGGCCATCTGGCCGACCCTGTTCACGCAGGTGCCGCCGAACAACGACTGCCAGCTGGCAAACAGCAACGGCGGCCCGACCGACGGGCATCCGCTCGGCTTCACGTTCCTCGGCTGCGACGTCTGGGCGCGCATGGTCTGGGGTGCGCGCACCTCGCTGACCGTCGGCCTGCTCGCGACGATCATCGGCACGGTCATCGGCCTCATCATGGGCGCGTTCGCCGGCTTCTACGGCGGCTGGCTCGACTCGCTGCTCTCGCGCATCGGCGACATCTTCTTCTCGATCCCGTACATCCTCGCGGCGATCGTCGTGATGAGCGTCTTCTCCACGAACCGCAACGTGTTCACGCTGGCGTTCGCGATCGGTGGCTTCGCCTGGGCATCCACCGCCCGTGTCGTCCGCGCCGAAGTGCTGCGCGTGCGTCAGGCCGACTTCGTCACCGCCTCCCGGGCGCTCGGCAAGTCGCGCTTCGGCACGCTCGTCAGCCACGTCGTGCCGAACGCGATAGCGCCGCTGCTGGTCATCACGACGATCTCGCTGGCGGCGGCGATCGTCGCCGAGGCGACGCTCGCGTTCCTCGGTGTCGGCCTCGGCAGCAACGTCATGTCCTGGGGCAACGACATCAGTGCCGCACAGCAGTCGCTGCGCGTCGCGCCGATGGCGCTCATCTACCCGTCGATCATCCTGACGGTGACGGTGCTGGCCTTCATCCTTCTGGGCGAGCTCATCCGCGACGCCCTCGACCCGAGAGCGAGGGCCCGCCGATGAACGCGACCTCACGCGAGCCGCTGCTGAGCGTGCGCGACCTGCACGTCGCGTTCGAGTCGCAGTCGGGCAGCCGCGAAGTGCTGCACAGCGTCACGTTCGACATCTTCCCGGGCGAGACCATCGCCATCGTGGGCGAGTCGGGGTCGGGCAAGTCGACGACCGCGTCGGCGATCATCCAGCTGCTTCCGGGCACCGGGCACGTGACGTCGGGCAGCATCATGCTCGGCGACGACGACCTGACGCTGTACAACCAGGCGCAGATGGCGAACATCCGGGGCCGTGAGATCGGCTACGTGCCGCAGGACCCGATGTCGAACCTCAACCCGGTGTGGTCGATCGGCTTCCAGGTGAAGGAGGCGGTGCGTGCCAACGGCATCGCGAGCGGCAAGAAGGAGATCGAGGCCCGCGCGGTAGAGGTGCTGAAGCAGGCGGGTCTGGCGGATGCCGAGAAGCGCATGCACCAGTACCCGCACCAGTTCTCGGGCGGCATGCGCCAGCGCGCGCTCATCGGCATCGGCCTCGCGGCCGACCCGAAGCTGCTCATCGCCGACGAGCCGACCTCGGCGCTCGACGTGACGGTGCAGCGCGTGATCCTCGACCACATGGCGAAGCTCACGCGCGAAAAGGGCACGTCGGTGCTCCTCATCACGCACGACCTGGGCCTTGCGGCCGAGCGCGCCGAGCGGATCATCGTGATGAAGGACGGCGAGATCGTCGAGTCGGGGCCGAGCCGGCTCATCCTCGAGAACCCGCAGCACCCCTACACGCAGCGGCTCGTCGCGGCGGCGCCCTCGATCGCCTCGCAGCGCATTCAAGCGGTCGTGGAGGATCGCGGCGTCACGAGGGCCGCCGACATCGTCGACGCGACGCCGACCCTCCGCGTGCGCGAGCTGACCAAGGACTACAAGATCCGTCAGGGCAGCTTCCGCAGCGAGCCGTTCCGTGCCGTGGATGCCGTGTCGTTCGACATCCCGCGCGGCAAGACCCTCGCCCTCGTCGGCGAGTCGGGGTCGGGCAAGTCGACCGTCGCGAAGATGGTGCTGAAGCTCGAGGAGCCGACGTCGGGCACGATCGAGGTCGACGGGGTGGATGTCGCGGGGCTCTCCCGCAGGGAGACGTTCGCGCTGCGCCGTCGCATGCAGCCGGTGTTCCAGGACCCGTACGGCTCGCTCGACCCGATGCGCAACATCGGCAACACGATCGCCGAGCCGCTCGAGATCCACAAGGTCGGCGACGCCGCGTCGCGCCGCGCACGGGTGACGGAGCTGCTCGACCAGGTGTCGCTACCGCAGTCGCTCGCCTCACGGTACGCGAACGAGCTGTCGGGCGGCCAGCGTCAGCGTGTCGCGATCGCGCGCGCTCTGGCGCTCAAGCCCGACATCGTCGTGCTCGACGAGGCCGTCTCGGCGCTCGACGTGCTGGTGCAGGATCAGATCCTGAAGCTGCTCGCCGACCTGCAGTCCGAGCTCGGGCTCACGTACCTGTTCATCACGCACGACCTCGCGGTCGTGCGGGTGGCGGCCGACCTCGTCTGCGTCATGGAGCGCGGAAAGGTCGTCGAGCAGGGCACGGTCGACGAGATCTTCGCGAACCCGACCGAGGAATACACCAAGCGCCTCCTCGACGCGATCCCCGGGGCATCCATCCCGCTCGGCGGGGGAGCGGCGGCCGGGCTCTGAGCGGGCGACGCTTCTCCGGCGCGGCGGGTGTCACCCCGCCGCGCCGGACCCTCCGCGCGACGTCGGGCACCATCGCACTGATCTTCGCGGGCGCCGTCGCGGTGCTGCTGCTCGGCGACGCGCTCGTGCGGGCGGGTGTCGTCGAGATGCTGCGCCTGGTGCCCTGGGTGCTGCTCGCCGTATGGGCGGTATACGTGCTGCTCTACGCCTCGCACATCACCTTCGACCGCGAGGGCGCCACCGTGCAGAACTATCTGCGTATCACCCGGGTGCCCTGGCCGCGCGTGCGCGACATCGCGATGCGCTGGCAGGTCGTGTTCGGCCTCGACGACGGCTCGTCGCTGCCCGCCTCCGGGGGCCCGGGGGCGGGTCGGCGGGGGCGCGCACCCCGCACCGACCGGCCGCGGTCGGCCGGCACGGGCCCCGCCGACCCGTCACCGGGGCGCGCGGTGCCCGCCGCGCTGCGCGACGTCGCCGAACTGCGTGACGCCTGGCAGGGCGTGGATGCCTGGCAGTCGGGCGACGCCGCCGGGGCCCCCGCCGGTCGGGATGCCGGCGACCTCGGCATCCAGCGATCGTGGGATGTTCCCGCCCTCGTGGCTCTCGCCGTCGTCGTGGTCGGCGCAGTGATCTCTGCGCTCAGCACGACCGCCTGAAAGTATCAGGATTGCCTATGAACGCCACCACGCACGGGTCATTTTGCGAAGGCGTGACCCAATGTTACGGTCGTGCAAAGACTCCACAGCACCGACGGTCGCAGCGTCGCGCCGGGGTTAGGGTCGAAGGATCGGGAGCCTCCATGCGTTCCCCGCACACGCTGCATCCCCTGATCTGATTCGACGAAAGAACGACGATGTACACGTCTGACCCCCGGCAGGCCGCGAGGCCGGCTCAATGACCATCTACATCTTTCGGCGGTTCCTGAACTACGCCATCCTGAGCCTCATCGCGACGTGCATGGCGTACATCCTCGCGAGCATCGCGCTCGACCCCGCCGCGCGCTTCTACGGAATGAACCCGAGGCCGCCGCAGTCCTCGATCGACGCGTCGCTGGATGCCATGGGCGTGAACCCCGACGTGCCGATCCTCGTGCGGCTGTGGCACTGGCTGACGAACCTGTTCACCCAGTTCTCGCTCGGCACCACGGTCGGGGGCGCCCAGGTGACGGCGGAGATCGCCGCTCGCTCGGGCGCGAGTCTTCGCCTGCTGCTGATCGGCTCGATCATCGGCGCCGTGCTCGGCGTGCTGCTGGGCGTCTGGGGGGCGGTGCGCCAGTACCGCGCCAGCGACCAGATCGTCACGTACGCCTCCTACATCGTGTTCGCGACGCCGACCTTCGTGATCGGCGTGCTGCTGATGATCCTCGCGACGCAGTTCAACAACCTCGTCGGGTCTCAAGTCATCAACTTCACCGGGGAGTACACCGCCGGCATCAGCGGGAGCTGGTGGGATCTCGCCGTCGATCGAGCGGTGCATCTGCTGCTGCCGACGCTCGCGCTCGTGCTGATCGGCGCGGCATCCTTCTCGCGCTACCAGCGCAGCGTGATGCTCGACGTCCTCGGCGCCGACTACATCCGCACCGCCCGCTCGAAAGGGCTGCCGCGCACGAAGGCGCTCGTCCGTCACGGCGTGCGGCTCGCGCTCATCCCGATGTCGACGTTCTTCGCGTACAGCTTCGGCGTGCTCATCGCCGGCTCCGCGATGCTCGAGATCGTCTTCAGCTGGCGCGGCATGGGGCAGTTCCAGATCGAGGCCATCCAGAAGAACGACATCAACGCGGTCGCCGGTGCCGCCCTGTTCGTCGCGATCCTGTACCTCATCGCGTCGACGCTGTCCGAAGTGCTCTACGCCGCACTCGATCCGAGGGTGAGGAGCTGACGTGTCCGTGATGCAGGAGAAAGCGATCGAGGAACCGCTCGAGCCCGTCAGCGACGTCACGCAGACTCGCAAGCCGCTCTCGCGCTCGGGGCTCGTCTGGTCGCGGTTGAAGAAGATGCCCCGATTCTGGATCGGCATCACGGTCGTCGTCGCGATCATCCTCTGGGCGTTTGTCGGCCCCCTCGTCTATCCGTGGTCGATCACCGACCGCGACCCGCTGAACATGGGCCTCGGGCCCACCATGATCCACTGGTTCGGCACCAACTCGATCGGGCAGGACATCTACGCCCAGACCCTCGCGGGCCTGCAGAAGTCGCTCGTCATCGGTCTGGTCGCCGGACCGACGGCCACGATCATCGCGGCGCTCGTGGGTTCGACGGCCGGATACATCGGCGGCTGGGTCGACCGGGTGATCCAGTGGATCATCCTGCTGCTGCTCGTCATCCCCGCCTTCTTCCTGTTCATCTTGCTGAGCCCCCTCATCAAGGGCCTGTCGTGGGTCGTGCTGATGTTCTACATCGCCCTGTTCAGCTGGATGATCATGGCGCAGGTCGTGCGATCTCAGACGAGGTCCCTGCGAAACCGCGACTTCGTGCGTGCGGCCCGGTACATGGGCGAGCCGACGCGCACGATCCTCACGCGGCACATCATCCCGAACATGGCATCGATCTTGATCATCGACGCGACGCTCGGCGTCGTCTCGGCGATCATGGCCGAGACGTCCCTCAGCTACTTCGGCTTCGGCATCCAGAAGCCCGACGTCTCCCTCGGCACGCTCCTGTCCGACGGCACCGCCGCGGCGGTGACGCGCCCGTGGCTGTTCGTCTTCCCCGCCTTCGTCCTCATCATCCTGCTGTTCGCCATCAGCCTCGTCGGCGATGCGCTGCGCGACGCGATCGACCCCACCTCTGGAATGAACCGTGACTGAGCCCGCCACCTTCGCCACCGCAACGCGCGAGCGGACGGGGACACCGCTCCTGTCGGTGCGCGACCTCAGCGTGACCTTCCCGCAGCGCGACGGCGCGCCCGTGCATGCCGTGCGTGGCATCTCGTACGACGTGTATCCGGGTGAGTTCCTCGGCATCGTCGGCGAGTCGGGGTCGGGAAAGTCCGTCTCGTCGCTCGCGATCATGGGCCTGCTGCCCTCGACGGCCGAGATCACCGGCTCGATCGAGTTCGAGGGCCGCCCGCTGATCGGTCTCGACGACAACAAGCTCTCTCGCATCCGCGGCAAAGAGCTCGCGATGGTGTTCCAGGACCCGCTGTCGGCGCTGACGCCGGTCTACACGGTGGGCGACCAGATCAGCGAGGCGCTGCGCCTGCACGACTCGAAGCTGTCGGCGCAGGCCGCGGCGGCCCGTTCGGTCGAGCTGCTCAAGATCGTGGGCATCCCCGATGCCGAGCGGCGCGCGCGTGCCTTCCCCCACGAGTACTCCGGCGGCATGCGCCAGCGCGCCATGATCGCGATGGCGATCGCCAACGATCCGAAGGTCATCCTCGCCGACGAACCGACGACCGCGCTCGATGTCACCATCCAGGCGCAGATCCTCGACGTCCTCGAGAAGGCGAAGGAGATCACCGGGGCATCTGTGGTGCTCATCACCCACGACCTCGGCGTCGTCGCCGGGCATGCCGATCGTGTCGGTGTGATGTACGCGGGCAAGATGGTCGAGCTCGGCGCGACCGGCGAGGTGTTCGCCGCGCCGCAGATGCCGTACACGATCGGCCTCCTGCGCTCGGTGCCGAACATGCTCACCGCCGGCACGCAGCGGCTCGTGCCGCTCGAGGGGCGCCCGCCGTCTCTCGCGAACCTGCCGACCGGATGCCCCTTCGCCGCCCGGTGCCCGATCGCGATCGACGCGTGCCGCGACGTCGAGCCCGCGCTCATCGCCCACGATCCGCAGGCGCCGCTGCACACCTCGGCGTGCATCCGCGCGAGTGAGATCACCCGCGGCGAGCTCGTTCGCTCCGAGGTGTTCCCGCGGCCCGAGCCGCTCCCCGCCGAGGAGCGCGCCGAGACCGACGACGCGCCGGTGCTCGAGGTCGCAGACCTCAAGCGGCATTTCCCGCTGATGCGCGGCTCGGTGTTCCCGCGCCGCGTGGGCACGGTGCGCGCCGTCGACGGCGTGTCATTCACGCTCCGCCCCGGCCGCACGCTCGGCCTCGTCGGCGAGTCGGGGTGCGGCAAGACGACGACGATCCTCGAGGTCATGGAGATGACGGCCCCCCAGTCGGGCTCGATCCGCATCGAGGGCATCGACGTGTCGGATGCCTCGAAGAAAGACGTCAAGAAGCTCCGCCGCGACGTGCAGATCGTCTTCCAAGACCCGATGGGGGCGATCGACCCGCGGCTGCCGATCGGCGAGGTCATCACCGAGCCGCTGCAGGTGCAGGGCGTGCCCAAGGCGCAGCGCGACGCGCGCGTGACGGAGCTCCTCGACCTCGTCGGGCTCGACCCGGCGATGGCCGACCGCTACCCACACGAGTTCTCGGGCGGTCAGCGTCAGCGCATCGGCATCGCGCGTGCGCTGTCGACGAACCCGGCCGTGCTCATCCTCGACGAGCCCGTCTCAGCCCTCGACGTGTCGATCCAGGCGGGTGTGATCAACCTGCTCGAAGACCTGGGGGAGCGGCTCGGGCTGTCGTACCTGTTCGTCGCGCACGACCTCGCGGTCGTCCGGCAGATCGCCGACGACGTCGCCGTGATGTACCTCGGCGTGATCGTCGAGCAGGGACCGGTCGCCGAGGTGTTCAACAATCCGCGGCATCCGTACACGAAGGCCCTCATCTCGGCCGCCCCCATTCCCGACCCGGCGATCGAGCGCGGGCGCACCCGGATCCTGCTCAACGGCGACCTGCCGAGCCCGACGCAGGAGATCAGCGGCTGCCTCTTCCGCACCCGCTGTCCGTTGTATGCCCTGCTCGACGAGTCCGCGCAGGAGCTCTGCCGGGCCTCCGACCCGCAGCTCACCCCCCACGGCCGTTCGAAGGTCGCGTGCCACCACGCCGACCGCTCCGAGCTCGTCTCCGACACGGTGCTGGCCGCCGCGTCGTAACAGACCCCCGGCGAGCGCACCACCTCGCCCGGGCCCCCAGAAGGTAACGAGAGGAAAGATCACATGAGGACACGGAGTGCAAAAGCGCTCGGCGCCATCGCGATGCTCAGCGCAGCCGCGATGCTGTTCGCCGGCTGCGCCGCAGGCAACACCGCGCCCAGCGAGAGCAACAGTCCGTCCGCGGCCCTGCCGACGGTCGACTGGGATGCCGCTGACGCGGGCGACGTGCAGGACGGCGGCACGCTGACGCTCGCCGTCGGCGCCCTGCCGGTCAACTACAACAACTCGGAGATCGACGGCAACGACGTCGACACCAACACGATCCTCGCGGCCACGCAGGGCGGCCCGCTGCGCATCACGACCGAGGGCGCGTCGGAGGTCAACCCCGACTACGCGTCGTCGGTCGAGCTCGTGAGCGACGACCCGCAGGTCGTCGAGATCAAGCTGAACCCGAAGGCAGTCTGGGAAGACGGCACGCCGATCACGGTCGCCGATTATGAGGCCACCTGGAAGGCGCTCAACGGCTCGAACGAGGCCTACCAGGTCGTTTCGACGACCGGATGGGACCAGATCGGCTCGGTCGAGCAGGGCACCGATGAGTTCGACGTGAAGGTCACGTTCAGCTCGACCTTCGCCGACTGGCAGTCCCTGTTCGGTGGCACCGTACTGCCGGCGGCCATCGCGAACGATCCTACGGCGTTCAACACCGGCTTCACCGAGAAAGCCATGCCGTCGTACGGCCCCTACGCGATCTCGAAGATCGACCAGACCGGTCAGGTCATCACGCTGACGCCCAACCCCGTGTGGTGGGGCGCGAAGCCGAAGCTCGACACGATCCTGTTCAAGGTCGTCAGCCAGGCCCAGCAGGGTTCGTCCTTCGCCAACAAGGAGATCGACGCGCTGTCGATCTCGGCGAACGCCGACCTCTACGCCACCGCGAAGGCGCGTGACGACGCCGAGCTGCAGGCCACCAACGGCCTCACCTGGACGCACGTGACGATGAACGCCAAGGAGGGCCCGCTCTCCGACGTCAACGTGCGCAAGGCCGTGGCATCCGTCGTCAACCGCGAGCAGATCTCGTCGGCGGCGAACACCCCCGTCGGCGTTCCCGCCGTCACGCAGGGCGACTACATCTTCATGAACGGCCAGAAGGGCTACCAGGACAAGGCGCTGCCGCACGACACCGCCGCGGCCGAGGGCTTCATGAAGGACGCCGGCTACACGAAGGACGGCGACAGCTGGACGAAGGACGGCGAGGCGCTCAAGCTCACGATCACGGTTCCCGCCGACACGGCGACGAACATCCAGCGTTCCGAGCAGGTGCAGGCCGACCTCGGTGACTTCGGCATTCCGGTGGAGCTGACGACGGTTCCGGCCGCGCAGTACTTCAGCGACTACGTGATCCCCGGCAACTTCGAGATGGTCTCGTTCTCGTGGCAGGGCACGCCGTTCCCGATCTCGTCCGCCGAGGCGATCTTCTACCCGCTCGACTCGGGCCAGAACTTCACCGGTACGACCGACGAGAAGCTCGGCGACCTGTGGACGAAGGCGAACGCCGAGCTCGACCCGGCCAAGCGCATCGAGATCGCCAACCAGATCAACGAAGAGATCTGGTCGTACGTGCCGATGTTCCCGATCGCCCCGCTGCCCAACGTCTGGGCCGTGAAGCAGGGTCTCGTCAACTACGGTGCCGCGATGTTCGGCTACTCGCCCGTCGACTGGACGATCGTCGGCTGGAAGAAGTGAGGCCTGACCGTCACTGACGGTCATCCCTTGTAGAATGGGATGCGCTCCACTCGGGGCGCATCCCATTCTTTCTTTCCTTTTCTCCTTATTTCGATAGGTACTCCATGGCGCACGCCCTCCGTCCTGACCTCCGCAACGTCGCGATCGTGGCGCACGTCGACCACGGCAAGACGACGCTCGTCGACGCGATGCTGCGCCAGACCGGCTCGTTCGGCTCGCACGAGCACATGGAAGAGCGCGCGATGGACTCGAACGACCTCGAGCGCGAAAAGGGCATCACGATCCTCGCCAAGAACACGGCGATCACCTACAACGGCATCCACTCCGACACCCCCGTCACGATCAACGTGATCGACACCCCCGGTCACGCCGACTTCGGCGGCGAGGTCGAACGCGGTCTGTCGATGGTCGACGGCGTCGTGCTGCTCGTGGATGCCTCGGAGGGCCCCCTGCCTCAGACCCGCTTCGTGCTGCGGAAGGCCCTCGAGGCGAAGCTGCCCGTCATTCTGCTCGTCAACAAGACCGACCGCCCTGACGCGCGCATCGCCGAGGTCGAGGAAGAGGCGCACGACCTGCTGCTGGGTCTTGCCGGCGACCTCGTCGACGACGTGCCCGACCTCGACGTCGATGCGCTGCTGGACGTCCCCGTCGTCTACGCCTCGGGACGCGCCGGCGCGGCATCCCGCAACCGGCCCGAGAACGGCGAGCTTCCCGACAACGGCGACCTGGAGCCGCTGTTCGAGGCGATCCTCGAGCACGTGCCCGCGCCCGAGTACGACGACGAGGCCCCCCTGCAGGCCTGGGTCACGAACCTCGACTCGTCGCCCTTCCTCGGCCGTCTGGCGCTCCTGCGCGTCTTCAACGGCACGCTCAAGAAGGGACAGACGGTCGCCTGGGTGCGCCACGACGGCTCGCACTCGAACGCCCGCATCACCGAGCTGCTGAAGACCCGCGCGCTCGAGCGCTACCCGGCCGAGTCGGCGGGCCCCGGCGACATCGTCGCGATCGCGGGCATCGAAGACATCACGATCGGCGAGACGATCGCCGACCCCGACGACGTGCGGCCGCTGCCGGCCATCACGGTCGACGACCCGGCCATCTCGATGACGATCGGTACCAACACCTCGCCCCTCATGGGCAAGGTCAAGGGCCACAAGCTCACGGCGCGCATGGTGAAGGACCGCCTCGACCGCGAGCTCATCGGAAACGTGTCGCTCAAGGTCGTCGAGATCGGCCGCCCGGATGCCTGGGAGGTGCAGGGCCGTGGCGAGCTGGCCCTCGCGATCCTCGTCGAGAACATGCGCCGCGAGGGCTTCGAGCTCACCGTCGGCAAGCCGCAGGTCGTCACCCGCCGCGGCGAGGACGGCAAGCTCAAGGAGCCGTTCGAGCACCTGACGATCGACGCGCCCGAAGAGCACCTGGGTGCGATCACGCAGCTCATGGCGGCGCGCAAGGGCCGCATGGACACGATGACCAACCACGGCACCGGCTGGGTGCGCATGGAGTTCGTCGTGCCCTCGCGCGGCCTCATCGGCTTCCGCAGCGAGTTCCTCACGATCACGCGCGGCACCGGCATCGCGAACGCGATCTCGCACGGCTACGACGACTGGGCGGGCACGATCACGACCCGGCAGAACGGCTCGATCGTCGCCGACCGCTCGGGCGTCGTGACCCCGTTCGCGATGATCGCCCTGCAGGAGCGCATGTCGTTCTTCGTGCAGCCGACCGAAGAGGTCTACGAGGGCATGGTCATCGGCGAGAACTCGCGCGCCGACGACATGGACGTCAACATCACGAAAGAGAAGAAGCTCACGAACATGCGTTCGTCGACCTCCGACTCGTTCGAATCGATGACGCCGCCGCGCCTGCTGACACTGGAAGAGTCGCTCGAGTTCGCCCGCGACGACGAATGCGTCGAGGTCACGCCCGAGAAGGTGCGCATCCGCAAGGTTGTGCTCGACGCGACGGAGCGCGGTCGCGCCGCGTCGCGCGCGAAGCGCCAGGACGCCTGAGCCCCGCCGTCCCCGTCGGCTTCACGCCGGCGGGGCCGGACGGGCCGCGCGCATAAGGAGCGGACGAGCGATGACGGATGCCTCCGACGCCGCCCGCCGCGCGCGGCGCGACGGGCTCGGCGTGGCGCTCGCCACGAGCGCGTACGGCATCTCGTTCGGGGCGCTGGCCGTGGCATCCGGCCTCGACGTCTGGCAGACCTGCGTGCTCAGCCTCGTGATGTTCACGGGCGGCTCGCAGTTCGCCTTCATCGGCGTGATCGGTGCCGGGGGACTGGCCGCGGCACCGGCGGCCATCGCCTCGGCAGGACTGCTCGGCGTGCGGAACGTCGCGTACGGGCTGCGGATGGCGCCCGTGATCGGCACCTCGCGGTGGCGCCGCATCGTGGCGCCGCAGTTCACGATCGACGAGTCGACCGCGGTCGCCCTCGCGCACGAGGAACCGCGGGCGCGAGGGCTCGGGTTCTGGGTGACCGGGATCGGCATCTACCTTGGCTGGAACCTGACGACGCTGCTCGGCGCGCTCCTCGGCGACGTGCTCGGCGACCCGCGCGCCTACGGCCTCGACGCCGCCGCCGCGGCGGCCTTTCTCGCCCTGCTGTGGCCGCGCCTGAAGCAACGCCAGGCGATCGCGGTGGGAGTCGCCGCCGCCGTCGTCGCGACCGTGCTCACCCCGGTGCTCATGCCCGGCATGCCCGTGCTGATCGCGGCGCTCGTCGCGGTGGTCGTGGGGTGGACGAACTGGTTCGCGCCCGGGGCTGCTGTGCGGCGGGGGCACGGGCGGAACGAGCCCGGTGAACCGGCTGGCGCAGAGCGGCCGCCGGACGACCCGCAGGGGCCCGGGGGAGAGCTGGAGGGACTGCCGTGACCCTGTGGACCGCCGTGCTCGTGGCATCCCTGCTCTGCTTCGTACTGAAGGCGCTCGGCTACCTGATCCCGCCGCGCTGGTTCGCCGCGCCCGCGCCCTCGCGCATCATCGACCTGCTGACCGTGGCCCTCCTCGGTGCTCTCGTGGCCGTGCAGACCCTCGGCGTCGGGCAGCAGATCGTCGTGGATGCCCGGGTGCCGGCCCTGCTCGTCGCGGCCGGCCTGCTGACGGTGCGCGCGCCGTTCCTCGTGGTCGTCGTCGCGGCCGCCGTCGTCGCGGCGCTCTTGCGGCTGTGGGGCCTGGCCGCCTGAGCCGCACGCGTACACTCACGGTGTGGGATTCTCTTGGGCACGCGTGGGCACCTGGATCGTCGCGGGGGTGATCGGCCTCGTTTACGGCGTCGCCGGCACGATCGGTCAGGCCGCGATGTGGGGGGCGGTGCCGCTCGGGCTCGTGATCGCCGTGATCGGCGCCGGCGCGCTGCTGCTCGCCGTGCGGAACCTCACCGACGACCGCTGGGCCGCGCTCGCGTGCGGCCTGGGCGCCATGCTCGCGACGCTCGTGTTCTCGGGGCGGGGGCCGGGCGGATCGATCGTCGTGCCCGCACCCGCGGACGGACAGCTCTCGACCGGCATCGTCTGGACGATCGCGGTGCCCCTGCTCGCCGCGGTGATCGTCGGCTGGCCCTCGCACGCGACGCGCGCCGCGGAGCCCGCGGAGGAGACGACGAACTAGACTCGAGGGGTGACGTATGTGATCGCCCTGCCGTGCGTAGATGTGAAGGACCGTGCCTGTATCGACGAATGCCCCGTCGACTGCATCTACGAAGGCGAGCGCTCGCTCTACATCCACCCCGATGAGTGCGTCGACTGCGGTGCGTGCGAGCCGGTCTGCCCCGTCGAGGCGATCTACTACGAAGACGACCTGCCGGCCGAGTGGCAGGACTACTACACCGCCAACGTCGAGTTCTTCGAAGACATCGGCTCGCCCGGCGGCGCCGCCAAGGTGGGTGTGATCCCGAAGGACCACCCGATCATCGCCGCACTGCCCCCGCAGAAGCACTGACCCCGATGGCCGTCCGCGACCTCGACGACTACCCCTGGGACGCCGTCGCCCCCTACGCGGCGCGCGCCAAGGAACACCCCGGCGGTATCGTCGACCTGTCAATCGGGTCTCCCGTCGACCCGACGCCCGCCGTCGTCGCCGACGCCCTGCGCGCGGCGACCGATGCGCACGCCTACCCGCAGACCGTCGGAACGCCGGCGCTCCGCGAAGCGATCGTCGACTGGTACGCCCGCCGCCGCGGCGTCGCAGGGCTGAGCGTCGACGAGGTGCTGCCGACTGTCGGTTCGAAAGAACTGGTGGCGCTCCTCCCGCTCCTGATCGGCGTCGGCCCGGGCGACATCGTCGTGCATCCGCGCGCCGCCTACCCGACCTACGCCGTGGGCGCGAAGCTCGTCGGCGCCGTGCCCGTGGCATCCGACGACCCCGCCGCATGGCCCGGGGGCACGAAGCTCGTCTGGCTGAACACGCCCGGCAACCCCGACGGACGCGTGCTCGACGCCGCCGAGCTGCGCGCCGCGGTCGCCCGGGCGCGCGAGCTCGGCGCCGTGATCGCCTCGGACGAGTGCTACGCCGAACTCGGCTGGGACGGCCCGTGGGCGGATGAGCCGGTGCCGAGCATCCTCGATCCGCAGGTGACGGGCGGCGACCGCCGTGGCATCCTGTCGGTCTATTCGCTCAGCAAGCAGTCGAACCTCGCGGGCTACCGCGCCGCGTTCCTGGCCGGCGACGGCGCGCTCGTGGCCGACATCCTCACGGCCCGCAAGCACTTGGGGCTCATGCTGCCCGGCCCCGTGCAGGCGGCGATGGTCGCCGCGCTCGGCGACGACGCGCACGTCGCCGCGCAGCGAGAGCGCTATCGTGCCCGCCGCGATGTGCTGCGGCCCGCCCTCGAGCGCGCCGGGTTCCGCATCGACCACTCCGAAGGCGGCCTGTACCTCTGGGCGACCGAGGGGCGCGACGCGTGGGAGACGATGGGCGCGCTCGCGGAGCGCGGCATCCTGGCCGGTCCCGGTCACTTCTACGGCGAGCACTTTCCGCAGCACGTGCGGTTCTCGCTCACGGCCACCGACGAGCGCATCGCCGAGGCCGCGCGGCGGCTGGGCGCGTAGCGCGAGTTCGTGGGTTTCCTCCGAGGCATCCGCCCGTCCTTTGGCGGAGATCTGAGTAGGCCGTGACGACTACTAGGCTGTAGAGGATCCCCCGACCACTGAAGGAGGCTTCGTGAGCGACACGGGCAACCCCCAGACCGCGACTGTCACGGTCGGCGACAAGACCGCCGAGCTGCCGGTTCTCTCCGGCACCGAAGGGACCCCGAGCGTCGACTTCTCGGCGTTCACGAAGCAGACGGGCCACACCGCCCTCGACTACGGATTCGTCAACACGGCCGCCACCAAATCGGCGATCACCTACATCGACGGCGACCAGGGGATCCTCCGTTACCGCGGCTACCCGATCGAGCAGCTCGCGAAGAACAGCACTTACCTCGAGGTCGCCTGGCTGCTCCTCTACGGCGAGCTCCCCACCGCCGACCAGCTCGCCGACTGGGACGACAAGATCCGTCACCACACGCTGCTGCACGAAGACCTCAAGCGCTTCTTCTCGTCGCTGCCGCACACGGCGCACCCGATGTCGGTGCTGTCGGCGGCGACCGCCGCGCTTTCGACCTACTACGAGGGGCAGTCCGACCCCGACAACCCCGAGCACGTCGAGCTGAACACCATCCGCCTGCTCGCGAAGCTGCCGGTGATCGCCGCTTACGCGCACAAGAAGTCGATCGGCCAGGCGTTCCTCTACCCCGACAACTCGCTGAGCTTCGTCGACAACTTCTTGAAGCTCAACTTCGGCAACCTCGCCGAGGTCTACGAGGTGAACCCGATCACCTCGCGCGCGCTCGAGCGCCTGCTGATCCTGCACGAAGACCACGAGCAGAATGCCTCGACCTCGACGGTGCGCCTGGTCGGGTCGACCGGCGCCAACCAGTTCTCGTCGATCTCGGCGGGCATCAACGCCCTCTACGGCCCCCTGCACGGCGGCGCCAACGAGGCGGTGCTCGACATGCTCGCGCGCATCCGCGACTCGGGTGAGAGCGTTCAGCGCTTCGTCGAGCGGGTGAAGAACAAGGAAGACGGCGTGAAGCTCATGGGCTTCGGGCACCGCGTCTACAAGAACTACGACCCGCGCGCCAAGCTCGTGAAAGAGTCGGCCGACGAGATCCTCGCCGAGCTCGGCGTGCACGACCCGCTGCTCGACCTCGCGCAGGAGCTCGAGCAGGTCGCCCTCGAAGACGACTACTTCAAAGAGCGTCGCCTGTACCCGAACGTCGACTTCTACACCGGCGTCATCTACAAGGCGATGGGCTTTCCCACCCGCATGTTCACGCCGCTGTTCGCGATCGGTCGCCTGCCCGGCTGGCTCGCGCACTGGACCGAGATGCAGAACGACCCGCAGACCAAGATCGGCCGCCCGCAGCAGCTCTACATCGGCGCCGGCGAGCGGAACTACCCCGGCATCTGACCCGCGGCGAGACCCGCTAGGGTCGAGCCATGTCGCGTCTGCTCGTCCGTCGTCCGTCGCCCCTCCTCGCCGACGGCGAGCTGACCCACCTCGATCGGGTGCCGGTCGACCCTGACCTCGCCCTCGCGCAGTGGCGCGGCTACGTGGATGCCTTCCGTCAGCGCGGCTGGGAGATCGTCGAGGTCGACCCCGCCGACGATCAGCCCGACGGGGTCTTCGTCGAAGACGCTGTCGTCGTGTTCGACGACTTCGCGGTGCTCTGCCGCGCGGGCGCCTCGTCGCGGCGGGGTGAGGCGGAGACGATTGCTGAGGCGGTGTCGGCGCTCGGCCTCGAACACGCCGCGATCGAAGAGCCGGGCACGCTCGACGGCGGCGACGTGCTGAAGGTCGGCCGCACCGTGTGGGTGGGGCAGTCGTCGCGCACGAACGAGGCGGGCATCGCGCAGCTGCGCGCCCTCGTCGAGCCGCGCGGGTGGGAGGTGCGCACCGCGCCGGTCACCAAGGTGCTGCACTTCAAATCGGGTGTCACGGCGCTCCCCGACGGCACGGTCGTCGGCTACGAGCCTCTCGTCGACCAGCCGGACCTCTTCGCCGCGTTCGTCGCCACCCCCGAGGAGCATGGCACGGCGGTCGTCATCCTCGACGAGCAGAGCGTGCTGATGTCGTCCGACGCGCCCGAGACCGCCGCGCTCTGGCGCGCACGGGGGCTGGACGTCGTCGAGGTGCCGATCAGCGAGTTCGAGAAGCTCGAAGGCTGCGTCACCTGCCTGTCGGTGCGGGTGCGCTGACGCGCGCGGCGTGACGTCTCAGCCGCCGCGTCAGGCGTTCGCGACGACCTCGGCGGCGTAGTCGGGCACGTAGTTCTGCAGATCGCGGGGCGGGCGCTCGTAGCCGCCCGAGGCGGGGCGGGGCGGGATCTCGATCGGGTCGCGCTCCACCTGTTCGTAGGGGATCTGCGACAGCAGGTGGTGGATCATGTTGATCCGGCCGCGGCGCTTGTCTTCGTTGTCGACCTCGAACCAGCGCGCCTCGGGGATGTCGGTGTGCACGAACATCGTGTCTTTCGCGCGCGAGTAGTCCTCCCACTTGGTGATCGAGAGCACGTCGTTGGGGGAGAGCTTCCACCGCCGCATCGGGTCTTCGTTGCGCGAGCGGAAGCGCTTCTCCTGCTCGACGTCGGACACGCTGAACCAATACTTCAGCAGGATGATGCCCTCTTCGACCAGCATCCGTTCGAAGATCGGCGCCTGGTGCAGAAAGCGGTGGTACTGCGCGTTCGTGCAGTACCCCATCACGTGCTCGACGCCGGCGCGGTTGTACCAGGAGCGGTCCATCAGCACGATCTCACCGGCGGCCGGCAGGTGCGCGATGTAGCGCTGAAAGTACCACTGGGTCTTCTCGCGCTCGGTCGGGGTCGGTAGCGCGACGGTGCGGGTGACGCGGGGGTTGAGGAACTGCGAGACGCGGCTGATGGTCGAGCCCTTGCCGGCGGCATCGCGGCCCTCGAAGATCACCACGACCCGCGCCCCGGTCGTCTGCACCCAGGCCTGCATGTCGACCAACTGCGCTTGCAGCGCCTTCAACTCGCGTTCGTACAGCTTCTTCGGCATGCGCTCGCTCATCTGCCGACTGTAGCGCGGCGCGTGCCGAACGCCTGCTCGGCGGGCCGGGAGTGCACCCCGTCGGGGTCTGAGGCGACTTCTGTCACACCCCGCAGTGTTTCGTCACGCTCACGTGTGTCGTCACGCCGACGACGGGCGCGGCCAGAGCAGCTCGAACCGCTCGCAGAGGATCGGCATGTCGGGCGCGAAGCCGCGGGGCGAGGCCGAGTAGCGCCGCCAGTAGCGTTCGTGGGCCTCGCGCCATGAGGCGAGGGTGCGCTCGCCCTCGCCTTCGGAGTGCGCGTGATCGGCGCTCACGCGGTCGAAGGGCACGATCTCGAGCGCGGTCGTCCGGATGAGCGCGCGCGGCTCGCCCGACCCGTCGAGGATGGTGCTGAGCTCGCCTACCTGCGGCATCGGCTCGTCGCCGTCTTCGTACTCCCAGACGGTCGACGCGGTGCCCGTCTTGATGCCGGCGAGCACGAGCGCGAGCAGTTCGTCGGCGTGCGCGGGCGTGGCCCCGAAGGGCCACGCCTCGGGAGCCTGCGGCGGCAGCGTGGCATCCTCGGCGCGTCGCTCTTCCCAGAACGCGGCGACGGATGCCTCGCTCACGCGTGCAGCGCCTCGTTGAGGGTCACGCCGACGCCTTCGCGGCGCACGGCCTCGACGGCGCCGGTGAGGGAATTCCGGCGGAAGAGGATGCCGTTCTGACCCGACAGCTGCGCGCCCTTGACCACGGGGCGCGAGCCGTCGTGCAGGGGCGCCTCGTTCGGCAGCACGATCTTCGATCCAGCCGTGACGTACAGGCCCGCCTCGACGATGCAGTCGTCGCCGAGCGAGATGCCGATCCCGGCGTTCGCGCCGAGGAGGGTGCGTGCGCCGATCGACACGCGATGCGTGCCGCCGCCCGAGAGGGTGCCCATGATGGATGCCCCGCCGCCGATGTCGGACCCGTCGCCGACCGTGACGCCCTGCGAGATGCGGCCCTCGACCATCGAGGCGCCGAGGGTGCCCGCGTTGAAGTTCACGAAGCCCTCGTGCATCACGGTGGTTCCGGGGGCGAGGTGCGCGCCGAGCCGAACGCGCGAGGCATCCGCGATGCGCACCCCCGCCGGCACGACGTAGTCGGTGAGGCGCGGGAACTTGTCGAGCCCCTGCAGCTGGATGCCGGCGCGCTGCAGCTGCGGGCGCAGCCGCGCGAAGGCCTCCGGGTGCACCGGGCCCGCGTTCGTCCACGCGACGTTCGGCAGGTGCGCGAAGACACCGGCGAGGTTGAGGTCGTTCGGCGCGACGAGCAGGTGCGAGAGGGCGTGCAGGCGCAGGTAGGCGTCGCTCGTCGACTGGGGCGCCTCGTCGAGGTCGATCTCGATCACGACCACCTCGACGGTGACGTCGCGTCGCGGGTCGGGGCCGGCGGATGCCTCGAGGCCCGACGCGTCCGCGTCAGCGGGCGCGCGACCCGCTGCGGGCGCGGGGAACCAGGTGTCGAGAACGGTGCCGTCGCCGGCGATCGTGGCAAGTCCGGCACCCCAGATCCAACGCTGTTCAGTCATGCCCCCCAGCGTATCGGCCGCGCCCGCGCCGGCTCGTGCTGTGCCGCGCTGGATAGACTCGGGCGCATGGCACGCCTCGACCTCACCGCCGGTTCTGTCGACCTCACCCGTGCGATCTGCGACATCCCGAGCGTGTCGGGAGACGAGGCGACACTCGCCGACGCGATCTTCGCGGCGGTCTCGCCGCTCGCGCACCTCGACGTGTACCGCGACGGCGACACGATCGTCGCGCGCACCCACCTCGGCCGCGCGCAGCGGGTCGTCATCGCGGGGCACATCGACACGGTGCCGATCAACGAGAACCTGCCGACGCGCGACATCGTCGACGACGGTATCGCCTACCTCTGGGGGCGCGGCACGGTCGACATGAAGGGCGGCACCGCCGTGCAGCTGAAGCTCGCCGCCGAGCTCTCAGACCCCCGTGTCGACATCACCTGGATGTGGTACGACAACGAAGAGGTCGACTCGGACCGCAACGGGCTGACCCGCCTCGCGCGCACGCGGCCCGACCTCTTCGCCGGCGACTTCGCGATCCTCGGCGAGCCGTCGAACGGCGGCGTCGAAGGCGGCTGCAACGGCACGCTGCGCGCCGTCGTGCGCACCCATGGCGTGCGCTCGCACAGCGCTCGCGCGTGGATGGGCGAGAACGCGATCCACCGCGCCGCGCCGATCCTCACCCGCCTCGCCGAATACCGGCCGCGCGAGATCGAGGTCGACGGCCTCGTGTACCGCGAGGGGCTGAACGCCGTGCGCATCGCGGGAGGCGTCGCCGGAAACGTGATCCCCGACCTGTGCGAGGTCGAGGTCAACTTCCGCTTCGCGCCGAGTCGCACCGTCGAGGATGCCGAGGCGCACGTGCGGCGCGTGCTCGAGGGCTTCGAGGTCGAGATCGTCGATGCCGCGGCCGGTGCCCGGCCGGGGCTCGACGCGCCACTCGCCCAGGAGTTCCTCGCCGCCGTCGGGGGAGGAGCACGCCCGAAGTACGGCTGGACCGACGTCGCCCGCTTCTCGGCGCTCGGCGTGCCGGCGGTCAACTACGGCCCCGGCGACCCGAGTCTCGCCCACCACGATCAGGAGCGCGTGCCCGTCGCGCAGATCGAAGACGTGGAGCGTGGCCTGCGCGCCTGGCTGACCGCGTCGTGACGGGCGAGCAGTTGGTCGACGCGCCGCCGCGACTCCGGCAGCGCCCCGCCCTCACCGTCGGGGCGATCTACCTCGCCGCGCGGGCGATCACGACGATCTTCCTGCTCATCGGCGCGGAGATCGCGAACCGGAACGGCGCCACCGGCGCGACGATCGGGTCGCTCTCGATGCGGTGGGACGGTCAGTGGTACTGGGTGGTCGCGACGAGCGGTTACCCCGCCGAACTGCCCCTCGACGAACACGGCGATGTGACCCAGAACGCGTGGGCGTTCATGCCGCTGTACCCCGTGCTCGCGCGCGGACTGTCGTTCGTGCTCGGCGGTCAGTACCCGATCGCGGCGATCGCCGTCGCCCTCGTCGCGGGCTACTTCGCGAGCCTCGCCCTCTACCACCTGTTGCGCGAGCGCATCGATGCTACTGCTGCCCTCTGGGCGGTCGCCCTCTTCGCCGCGGGCCCGCTCGCCGCGCTCTTCCAGATGGGCTATGCCGAGAGCCTCTTCCTGCTCTGGCTCTTCCTCGCGCTCCTCGCCCTCGTACGGCGCCGGTTCGGGTGGCTGTACCTGTTGATCCCGCTCATGGGATTGACCCGCCCGGGCGTGCTCGCGTTCGCGCTGTTGCTCGGGGTCTACGGCCTGTGGCGGTGGCGGCACCGCGCCACCGATCCGCTCCCGGCGCGCCAGATCGTGCACATCGTGTCGCTCGGCGCCCTCGCGGTGGCCGTCGGCTTCTCATGGCAGGTCATCGCCGGTATCGCGACGGACGACCCGTCGGCGTACCTCCACACCGAGTTGTCGTGGCGCCGCGGGTGGACGGGCGACGACGGCGGGTTCGTGCCGTTCGAGGGGTTCGTGCAGGCATCCGCCATCTGGTTCCGCGTCTGGGGGCTCCCCGAACCGCTCGGCTACGTCGCCCTCGCGGTGCTCGTGGCCGCCATCGCGGCGCTCCTGCTGTTCGAACCGCACGTGCGCCGGCTCGGCGTCGAGATCCGCCTGTGGTCGGCGAGCTACGTGCTGTACCTGCTGCTGGTGTTCTTTCCGCAGTCGAGCATCTTCCGCCTGCTTCTGCCGCTCGCGCCGCTGTATGGCGCGCTCGCGCTGCCGCGTCACCCCGCGTGGCGCTGGACGGTGCTCGGCGTGGGCCTCGTGCTGCAGTGGTGGTGGATCTATCAGATGCTCGTGCTCGGCACGACCTTCACCCAGATCCCGTGACCTCCGCGCGCGCCGCGCGCTGGGCGATGAGGCGCAGGATGTCAAGCGTGACCGTGGCTGTCCCGGCGTACCGATAAACTCTTGGTGTAGTCCGAAGACGAAAGGGAGCCCCCAAATGGCAGCCATGAAGCCGCGAACCGGAGACGGACCTATGGAGGCCGTGAAGGAGGGACGCCTCATCATCGTGCGCGTTCCCCTCGAGGGCGGTGGCCGTCTGGTCGTCTCCGTCAATGACGACGAGGCGAAAGAACTCCACGGCGTGCTCGGCGAGGTCGTCGGCGCCTGAACCCCGCTGATCCGTGCGAACGGCCGGCGCCTTTTCGAAGGCGACCGGCCGTTCGGCGTCTACGGGCAGTGCCGTCTGGCGCATGCCGGCGGCGGGGTCACAGCCGGTGCGTGACGGCTGCGAGGTCAGTGCTCCGCGGGTACCGTCGTCAGCTGCAGCAGCCCTTCGCCAACGATCGAGAGGGCTCCGAGGACGGCGGGCGACGCCTGCGTCTCTTGGATCAGCGAGCGGAACGCCGTCGTGATCGGGTCGCGCCGCACCGGGTCTGCGACCGCCCCACCGCGCAGCGCACGCGGCACGAGCACCGTACCGCCGGCGCGGACGAGGCGCAGCCCGTGTTCGACGTATTCGATCACGCCCTCGGGATCGGCGTCGACGAGGACAATGTCATAGGATGCCTCGTTCATGCGCGGCAGCACATCGGCGGCGCGGCCGGTGATGAACCGGGAGCGGGCGGCGGGGATCTTCGCTTCGGTGAACGCGGTGCGTGCCGCGGCGAGGTGCTCGGGCTCGATGTCGATCGTCGTGAGCGTGGCGCGGGGCGAGCCGTGCAGCAGCCACAGGCCCGACACGCCCGCGCCGGTGCCGATCTCGACGATGTTGAGGGCCGCGGTCGCCGCGGTGACGACGGCGATCTGCGCTCCGACGGCGGCGCTGATCGGGTCGGCGCCGAGCTCGACCGCACGCGCCCGCGCCCGCTCGATCGATTCGGGTTCGACGGCGGCCTCCAGGGCGTACCTGCGGATCGCGTCTGATTCGGCCATGAGCACTCCTTCACCGCCAGCGTACGGTGCGCGCAGGCCGAGATGCCGCAGGCGCACGGGTAACCTGGAGGCATGTTCTTCGGCTACGACATGGAGAAGTTCCTCCTGCTCCTCGTCGTGGCTGCTCTGCTCATCGGGCCCGAGCGGCTGCCGCGGTACGCGGAGAGTCTGGCCCGGCTCACGCGGCGCTCTCGGGAGTGGCTGGCCGGTGCGCGCACGCGCGTGAAAGAGGAGATGGGCGACGACTTCGACGAGGTCGAGTGGCGGAAGCTCGACCCGCGCCAGTACGACCCGCGGAGGATCATCCGCGACGCGCTGCTCGAAGACGCGCCGGTTCCCACCGTGCAGGCGGCAGCGGTCGGCGCGGCGGCCGCCGCGACCGCGACGACGCCGCTCGCGCCCGTCTTCGACCCCGACCGCGCGGTGGCCGGCGTGCCGTACGACGACGAAGCGACCTGATCGCCCGCGTCAGCGCGGGGTGAACGGGAGCGCGCGGCCGGCGAGACCCCGGCCGGTACGCGCCAGGGTGTCGGCGATGCGCGAGATCGCCTGTGCCGCGACATCCGACGGCTCGCCGACGACGACCGGGATGCCGGTGTCGCCGCCGCGGCGGAGCGCGACGCTGAGCGGCACCGAGCCGAGCAGGGGCACCGCCGCACCGTCGGGGTCCGCGTCCGAGAGCGCATCGGCGACGGCCTGACCGCCGCCCGCACCGAAGAGGTCGAGAACCGAGCCGTCGGGCAGCGTCATCGCCGCCATGTTCTCCACGACGCCGATGACGTGCTGACCGGTCTGGCCGGCGACGAGCCCGGAACGGACGGCGACGTCGGATGCCGCGGTCTGCGGCGTCGTCACGACGAGCACGCCAGCGTGCGGCAGCAGTTGGCCGACCGAGATCGCGACGTCGCCGGTACCGGGGGGCATGTCGAGCAGCAGCACGTCGAGATCGCCGAAGTAGACGTCGGTGAGGAACTGCGACACCGTGCGGTGGAGCATGGGCCCCCGCCAGGCGACCGCCGCGGCGGGCTGGTCGCGCGGCAGGAACATGCCGATCGAGATCGTCTTCACCCCGTACGCGACGGGCGGCAGCATGAGGTCGTCGATGCGGGTGGGCTGCGGCGGCAGGCCATCGGGCTCGACGAGACCGAGGAGGGGCGGGATCGAGAACCCGTGGACATCCGCGTCGACGAGGCCCACGGCGAGCCCCCGCTCGGCGAGTGCGACCGCGAGATTCGCGGTGAGCGTCGACTTGCCGACGCCGCCCTTGCCGCTCGTCACGGCGATCACGCGGGTGAGCGAATCCGGCCCAAACGGCATGACGCGCGCGGCGCCGCCGCGCAGGCGCTCGGTGAGGGCGGCGCGCTCGGCTGGGGTCATCACGCCGATCTCAAGGTCGACCTGTGCGACGCCGGGAACGGATGCCGCGGCCGCCCGCACGTCGCGCTCGATGCGTTCGGCGGCGGGGCATCCCACGATCGTCAGTGCGATCTCGACGTGCGCGGTGTCACCCTCCACGCGGACCGAGCGCACCATGTCGAGGTCGTCGAGCGGGCGGCGGATCTCGGGGTCGGTGACGGCGCCCACCGCCCGCGACACGGCATCGGTGTCAGGAGGCGTCATCGTGCGGAGGGCCCGGGCGCGGGCTGGGACTTCGCGGGCGTGCTCGAGGGGTCGGTCGGTGCGGTCGGAGCGGGGGATGCCTCGACGGGTGCCAGTTCCTCGAGCAGAGCGTAGAGCTCTTGGCGCAGCACGTCGCGGGTGAGCACCTGGTCGGAGACGTCGGTCATCGCCATGCGCAGGGCGACCACCTCGCGGGCGAGGTATTCCGTGTCGGCCAGGTTCCGCTCGGCGCGCTGACGGTCCTGCTCGATCTGCACCCGGTCGCGGTCGTCCTGCCGGTTCTGCGCGAGCAGGATGAGGGGGGCGGCGTACGACGCCTGCAGCGACAGCACGAGCGTGAGCACCGTGAACCCGTAGGTCTGCGAGTCGAAGCGCCATGCCTCGGGCGCAAGGGTGTTCCACATGATCCAGCCGACGCAGAACAGGCTCAGGATGAGCAGGAACATCGGCGTTCCCATCGCGCGCGCCACCCACTCGGTGAACCGGCCGAAGCGGTCGCGCGAGGGCGCGGGCGTGCGGGTCAGCACCCCGGCGCGCCGGCCGCGCGGGTCTTCCAGGTTCACCTTCTGGGTGCGTGCCATCATCGCCGGACCTCTGCGGCCGTCGCCTCGGCCGAT
This sequence comes from Microbacterium paulum, assembly GCF_015707995.1. Lineage (GTDB taxonomy): Bacteria > Actinomycetota > Actinomycetes > Actinomycetales > Microbacteriaceae > Microbacterium > Microbacterium paulum. The sequence goes on along the minus strand of NZ_JAAGRY010000026.1, from coordinate 1,863 downwards.
TCATCGCCATCGTGCGAGCGCCAGTCCTCGGGCAGCAGGTAGTCGAGTACGTCGTCGACACTCACCGCGCCGACGAGCCTGTGCGCCTGGTCGACCACGGGCAGCGAGACGAGGTTGTAGCTCGCGAGCATGCGTGCGACCTCGGCGGCCGAGGCGGTCGCCGGCACCGCATCGGCCGCCTCGTCGATGATCGCGCCGAGCCGTTCGTGCGGGGGATAGCGCAGCATCCGCTGGAAGTGCACCGTGCCGAGCAGCCGCCCGGTGGGGGTCTCGTAGGGGGGAAGCGTGACGAAGACGGCGGCGGCCAGGGCCGGGTGCAGCTCGTGACGGCGGATGAGCGCGAGGGCTTCGGCGACCGTGGCATCCGCCGACAGCACGATCGGCTCGCTCGTCATCAAGCCGCCGGCGGTGTCGGGCCCGTACTTCAGCAGGGCGCGGACGTCTTCCGCCTCCTCGGGCTCCATCAGCTCGAGCAGCTCTTCGCGCTGATCCTCGGGCAGCTGGGCGAGGACGTCGGCGGCGTCGTCGGGCTCCATCTGATCGAGGATGTCGGCGGCGCGCTCGTCGCCGAGCGCCTCGAGGATGTGCACCTGATCGTCTTCGGGCATCTCTTCGAGCGCGTCGGCGAGACGGTCGTCGCTGAGCTCTTCGGCGACTTCGAGCAGCCGCTCGTCGGGCAGGTCGAGCAGCGTGTTCGCGAGGTCGGCGGGCTTCAGGTCGGAGTACGTCGCGACGAGCTGCTCGGCCGACTGCGCCTCGCCGGGCGACTGCTGCTCGCGCACGTCTTTCCAGTCGGCGAACGTCGTCGGGCCCTTCGCGAAAGGAGAGGCGGATGTCTTGGGCTTGCGCAGGAACAGCTGCCCGATGTCCCACATGCCGAGGCGGTCACGCTCGATCGCGACGTCTTCGATCACGGCCTCGCCCGAGCCGTCGGTGAAGTACACCTTGCGACCGAGGAGCTCGGTCATCACCCGCACCTCGCCGCCGCGCTGTTGGAAGCGGCGCACGTTGATGAGGCCGGTCGTGATGACCTGACCCGCCTGGATGGAGGTGACACGTCCGATCGAGAGGAACACGTGCCGGCGGCCCGGAATCTCGACCACGAGACCCACGACCCGCGGGGGGTCGTCTTTTCGGTAGATCACGACGACGTCCCGGACTTTGCCCAGACGGTCGCCGGCGGGATCGAAGACGGTGCACCCGACCAGGCGCGCCACGAAAACCCGTTGCGTACTCACCTCTCCAGCGTAGTCGGCGCGACCGCCTCGGAGCGGGACGCACCGTCGGCGCCCGTGACAAGATGGAGCGATGAGCATGATGGGCGGCACGCCGCAGGAGCACGGCGAGAAGATCGCCGACTACGCGACCTATCAGGGCGCCCAGCAAGCGGTGTCGCAGCTGGTCCAGGGCGACATCCCCGCGCGCGACATCGCGATCGTCGGCCACGGGCTTCGCTCGGTCGAGGCCGTTACGGGGCGGCTCGGCTATGCGGCCGCGGCGCGCTCGGGCGCGATCAACGGCGTGCTGCTCGGGTTGCTCTTCTCCGCGATCTTCGTGCTCGGCACGCCGGGCGCGGCGATCCAGCTCTTCGCCGGGGTGATGCTCGTCGGCATCGCGATCGGCATGCTGCTGAGCCTCGTCACGTATGCGGTGCTGCGGCGTCGCCGCGATTACACGTCCGTCACGCAGGTGCTCGCCGATCGTTACGAGGTGACGGTGCTGCCACGCAGCATCCACCGTGCCCGCGAGATCGTCGGCCGCGTGGTCGCGGCCGCGCCCGCACCGGCCGTCGCACCGGTCGACCTGACGACTCCGCCGCAGTACGGCGAGCGGATCGATCCCGCGCCCGCGGGCGCCCCGGCC
>NZ_JAAGRY010000025.1 GCF_015707995.1 Microbacterium paulum | reverse complement strand
GTATGGACCGAACCACGGGTTCGCGGAGACGGTGCAGTTGCCGACGGGGACCTCGACGGTGTGTGCGTACGCGATCAATCAGGGTGCTGGCGGGAACGCGTCGCTCGGCTGTACGACGGTGACGGTGCTCCCGACGATTGCGGATCAGGGTCGTGTGCCGTTCGGTGTGCTGGAGGCTGTTCAGGTGTCGGGGAACTCGGCGGTTGCGTCGGGGTGGGCGATCGATCCGGATACGGCGTCGCCGATCAGTGTGCACTTGTATGTGGGGAGTGTGGGTAAGGCGGTGACGGCGGATCGTGCGCGTTCGGATGTGGGGGCGGCGTATCCGGTGTATGGACCGAACCACGGGTTCGCGGAGACGGTGCAGTTGCCGACGGGGACCTCGACGGTGTGTGCGTACGCGATCAATCAGGGTGCTGGCGGGAACGCGTCGCTCGGCTGCAAGACTGTCACCGTCGGCGGCTGAACACCGGGGACCGCGGGTTCGTTCTCCATCGCGCACGCACCGGCGCGCAGCCTCACGCGAAGGCGCCCCGCAGTACCCGTCCGGACGGTTCAGGGGAGACGGTTGCGCAGCGACGCGGTGGCGTCGGAGGGCACGAAACCGATGCTCTCGATCCGAGCCAGGTCGAGCACGCTGTTGCGAGGACGGGCCGAGATCGGCCCGGGCGCGGTGGCGAAGTACTCCTGGGTCGACACGCCGGTGACCCGCGCGGGGTCGTGCCCGTTCAGTTCGAACACGAGGCGCGCCACATCGGCCCAGGATCGCGGCTCGCCCGATCCGGTCAGGTTGTACACGCCATAGGGAGCGTCGGTCTCGACCAGGTGGCGGATGCCTCGAGCGAGGTCCTCCGTGAAAGTGAGTCGGCCGATCTGGTCGTCGACGACCTTGGGGTCGATGCCGCGCTCGGCGAGCGAGGCCATCGTGCGGACGAAGTTGTCGCCGTCGCCGATCACCCAACTGGTGCGGACGATGTAATGACGCGGCGCGGTCGACACGACGGCGTCGCCTGCCGCCTTCGTCTGGCCGTAGACGCCGAGCGGGCACACCTCGTCGTCTTCGCGGTAGGCGCGTTCAAGACCACCGTCGAACACGTAGTCGCTCGAGACGTGTACGAGAGTGATGGCGTTCGCCGCGGCGACGGCGGCAAGGGCCGCGACGGCAGAGACATTCGCCGCCCAGGCTTCCGCTCGCCCCTCGCGTGTCTCGGCGAGGTCGACCTTCGTGTAGGCGGCGGCGTTGATGATCGTGCCGTAGTCGCGCCACCGACGCGCCGTCGCGAGACCCGGCGAGGCGAGGTCGAGCGTCGCGCGGTTGGCGTATTCGATGTGCGGTTGGTCGCCGTACTCGGCGCGCAGCGCGCGGCCGAGCTGGCCGTTCGCGCCGAGGACGAGGACCTTCTTCGGCGGGATCGGCGTCACGTCCGCGAGGCGCGGGTGGGCGAGGTCCTTCGGGGAGATCTCGACGTCGGTCAACGGGATCGGCCACTCGATCGCGGCAGTCTCATCGGCGAGGTTGAGGAACGAGTACGCGGCATCGGGCGACCAGTGGTCGTTCACGAGGTACGTGTACGCCGTGTCGGGTTCGAGTGTCTGATATGAGTTGCCGACGCCGCGCGGCACGAAGATCGCCTTCGACGGATCGAGCTCGGTCGTGTAGACGGCGCCGAACGAGGGGCCCTCACGAAGGTCGACCCATGCACCGAAGATGCGCCCCGTCGCCACCGACACCCATTTGTCCCACGGTTCGGCGTGGATGCCGCGGGTCGTGCCCACGGCATCGTTGAAGGAGATGTTGTTCTGCACCGGACCGAAATCGGCAAGGCCGAGCGCGGTCATCTTCTCGCGCTGCCAGTTCTCCTTGAACCAGCCGCGCGCATCGCCGTGCACCGGGAGGTCGAAGACAATGAGCCCCGGGATCGCGGTCTCGGTGACGGACAGCTGTTTGCCGTACTCGGTCATGCGGTCACTGGCCCTTCGACGCGTAGAACGCTTCGACGCCGTCCTTGTCGGCTGCCCACCACGCCTCGTTGGCCTTGTACCAATCGATCGTCGCAGCGAGGCCCGCCTCGAAGTCGCGGTACTGCGGCTGCCAGCCGAGCTCCGTGCGGAGCTTGGTCGAGTCGATCGCGTAGCGCAGGTCGTGCCCGGCGCGGTCCGTGACGTGATCGTACGCATCCGCCGGCTGACCCATGAGCTCGAGGATCAGCTCGACGACGGTCTTGTTGTCTTTCTCGCCGTCGGCACCGATCAGGTAGGTCTCACCGATGACGCCCTTATCGAGGATCGTCAGCACCGCCGAGGAGTGGTCGTCGGCGTGGATCCAGTCGCGCACGTTCTCGCCCTTGCCGTAGAGCTTGGGACGGATACCGCGGATCACGTTCGTGATCTGACGCGGGATGAACTTTTCGACGTGCTGGTACGGGCCGTAGTTGTTCGAGCAGTTCGAGATCGTCGCCTGCACGCCGAACGAGCGCACCCACGCCCGCACGAGAAGGTCGGAACCCGCCTTCGTGCTGCTGTAGGGCGACGACGGGTTGTACGGCGTCGACTCGGTGAAACGCGCCGGGTCGTCGAGCTCGAGGTCGCCGTAGACCTCGTCGGTCGAGATGTGGTGCAGACGCGTGCCGTGCTTGCGGGCCGCTTCGAGCAGCGTGTAGGTGCCGATGATGTTGGTGTCGAGGAACGGGCGCGGATCGTTCAGCGAGTTGTCGTTGTGCGACTCGGCTGCGTAGTGCACCGCGGCATCTGCGTCGGCGAAGAGCCCGTCGACGAGTGCGGCGTCGGCGATGTCGCCCTCGACGAACGTGAGCCGGTCGGCAGGCAGGCCCTCGAGCGAGGCCCGGTTGCCGGCGTAGGTGAGCTTGTCGAGCACCGTGACGTGATCGTCGGTGTGCTCGATCACGTGGTGGACGAAGTTCGAACCGATGAAGCCGGCGCCGCCGGTCACGAGCAGTTTGCGCATCAGACCAGATTAGTGGGGGCGATCCTGAGCGCTCGGTGCAAGCTGTACCGAATTGGACTGGGCCGGATGGGATGGGAGACTGGGGGAATGCGCGGCATCATCCTCGCCGGGGGCGCGGGCTCCCGGCTTCACCCGATCACTCTCGGTATCTCGAAGCAGCTGGTCCCGGTCTATGACAAGCCGATGATCTACTACCCGCTCTCGACGCTGATCCTCGCCGGTATCCGCGACATCCTCATAATCACGACGCCGCAAGACTCCGATCAGTTCCAACGTTTGCTCGGCGACGGTTCGCGGTTCGGTGTGTCGATCACTTACAAGACGCAGCCGTCGCCCGACGGACTCGCGCAAGCGTTCATCCTCGGGGAAGAACACATCGGCTCCGATTCGGCGGCGCTCGTCCTCGGCGACAACATCTTCTATGGTCAGGGGATGGGCACTCGGTTGCGGCAGTACACCGATCTCACCGGCGGCGTCGTGTTCGGCTACTGGGTCGACGACGCCACCGCTTACGGCGTGGTCGAGTTCGACGACGACGGGAAGGTGGTCTCGCTCGAAGAGAAGCCCGTCGTCCCGAAGAGCAACTACGCGGTTCCGGGGCTGTACTTCTACGACAACGACGTCGTCGAGATCGCCAAGAACCTGACGCCGTCGCCCCGTGGCGAGCTTGAGATCACCGATGTGAACAAGGCGTACCTCGAGCGCGGCGACCTCAAGGTCGAGCTGCTCCCTCGCGGCACTGCCTGGCTCGACACCGGGACCTTCGACTCGCTCAGTGAAGCGACAGACTTCATCCGTACGGTGGAGAAGCGACAGGGGCTATCTATCGGATGCCCGGAGGAAGTCGCGTGGCGCATGGGGTTCCTGACTGATGACGAGCTGCGCGAGCGTGCGGAACCGCTGGTGAAGAGCGGGTACGGCGCGTATCTGCTCAAAGCCCTCGCCCAGGGTCACACCGCCAGCGCGGGCTAGGCTCGTCGTTCGTGCCCTCTTCTGAACGCGACCTCCTCACGACGTCCCCATCCGCCGCCGTAGCCGATCCCGGGGGGTTCGGGGCGGGTGGTCGTCGTCTTGTGGTGTATGTGGTGTGGGATCGGCGTGGTGGTGTGGATGATTTCGTCGCGTTCGCGTTGGCGGGGTTGCGGGAGCATGCGTCGCGGGTGCTGGTGGTTGTCAATGGGGCGTTGACCGATGAGGGCCGGGCGAAGTTGGAGCCGGTGTCGGATGAGATTCTGGTGCGGGAGAACGTCGGGTTCGATATCTGGGCGCATAAGGAGGCGCTGGAGCACGTGGGGGAGGGTATCGCCGAGTTCGACGAGGTGGTGCTGACCAATGACACGTGGTTTGGTCCGGTGCGTCCGTTCGGTCCTGTGTTCGATCGGATGGATGCCCGTGACGTGCATTTCTGGGGGATGACCGATCATGCCCGGGAGGAGCCGAATCCGTTCACGGGCAAGGGGGTGCTGCCGTATCACTTGCAGTCATTCTGGATCGCGGTGCGTCGGGAGATGTTCCTGTCGGAGGCGTGGCGCGAGTATTGGCGGGATCTGCCGCAGATGCCGTCGTATTTCGATGCGGTCCTCAAGCACGAGGCGCTGTTCACGGAGCGGTTCTCCGATGCCGGGTTCATCCACGCCGCCGCCTACCCCCACACCGAGTATCCAACCGATCACCCGGCGCTGTTTAACCCCGATCTGCTTCTGGCGGACGGATGCCCGTTGCTTAAACGACGACCTCTGTTTCACTATCCGCCGTTCCTCGACCGGCACGCAGTGATCGGTCGCCGGATCCTCCAGCAGGTCGACTCCTACGGATTCCCGATCGCCATGATCTGGCAGAACCTCGCGCGTAATGTCGCTCCGAAGACGCTCAACGCCGATGCCGGCATGCTCGAGGTGCTGCCCGACGTCGATGTGGCGTACGAGGCGTTGTCGCCGCTGTCACTGTTGGTCTCCCTACACGTTGCCGACGCCGACGACGTGGGAGACGTTTTCACTCGTATTGCCGAGATTCCCGTCCCGTTCGACCTGGTCATCACGACGCCGTTCGCCGATGACGGGGCGAAAGTGCGCGAGCGAATCGATGCATGGGATGCACCGAACGCGCATTCTGTCGACGTCCGCGTAATTAGATCGCCCAGAGGTCGGCACATGAGCGCATTCTTCGTGGGATGCCGCGATTTGCTCGATGACCAGCGATACGACCTAGTACTCAAGCTCCACACGAGGGTCCCAGCGAAGCGGAAAGCAACGGTGTCGCGCTACTTCCGGCGTTACCAGACGGAGAACCTTCTGAGCAGTCCGGGATATCTGCTCAACCTCCTCGCTCTCTTCCAGCGCGAGCCTGGCCTCGGGTTGGTATTTCCCCCGATGATCCACACAGGTTATGCGACCGCCGGGAGAGGGTGGCTCTCGTATCGTGAGCGCGGCGTCGTTCTGGCCAAACGGCTCGGCATACGCGTCCCTCTCGACGGAATCTCACCTCTCGCCCCGCTCGGCGGCATGTGGGCGGCGCGCCCCGCGGCCTTGCGACTCATTCGTGACGCTGGATGGAGATACGAAGATTTCGGAGCGCCGGAGAAGAAGGGGCTCGCGCGGACCCTCGAACGGCTGGTTCCCCTCGCAGCCGGTGAGCTTGGTTACCACACGCGCACGGTTATGAACGCGGAGTTCGCGTCGCTCAGTCACCTCTCGCTTGAGTACAAAGTCGATCAGCTGTCGGCAACATTGCCGGGCTACCCGATTGAACAGATCCAGTTCCTGCATCGCGCGGGTTGGGCGGGTCATGGAGGTATCGTGGCGATCACGCGCATGTATATGAAGCTGAACCACCCCAGGCTGGCGCGCGCGATCGAGCCGGTCACCGTTCCGGCCGGGCGCGCGGCTCGGTTCGCGATTCGGAGGTTGCGTGCGGTGAAGGCGCGACTTCGCGGCGGCGGATCGGAGGACCAGCCGTGAGTTCCGATACGACTGTGGCGGTGCGGTTCCCTGTGGGTGGTCGTCGTCTTGTGGTGTATGTGGTGTGGGATCGGCGTGGTGGTGTGGATGATTTCGTCGCGTTCGCGTTGGCGGGGTTGCGGGAGCATGCGTCGCGGGTGCTGGTGGTTGTCAATGGGGCGTTGACCGATGAGGGCCGGGCGAAGTTGGAGCCGGTGTCGGATGAGATTCTGGTGCGGGAGAACGTCGGGTTCGATATCTGGGCGCATAAGGAGGCGCTGGAGCACGTGGGGGAGGGTATCGCCGAGTTCGACGAGGTGGTGCTGACCAATGACACGTGGTTTGGTCCGGTGCGTCCGTTCGGTCCTGTGTTCGATCGGATGGATGCCCGTGACGTGCATTTCTGGGGGATGACCGATCATGCCCGGGAGGAGCCGAATCCGTTCACGGGCAAGGGGGTGCTGCCGTATCACTTGCAGTCATTCTGGATCGCGGTGCGTCGGGAGATGTTCCTGTCGGAGGCGTGGCGCGAGTATTGGCGGGATCTGCCGCAGATGCCGTCGTATTTCGATGCGGTCCTCAAGCACGAGGCGCTGTTCACGGAGCGGTTCTCCGATGCCGGGTTCATCCACGCCGCCGCCTACCCCCACACCGATTACGACACGAAGAATCCGTCGCTGCTCAACGCCGACGAGATGCTCGATCGGGGTTGTCCGCTCGTGAAGCGCCGCGTGTTCTTCCAATCGCCCCCGTACCTCGACCACTTCGCGGTGATCGGACGGTGGGTGCTCGAGAAGATGGCGCTGTTCGGCTATCCGATTGCGCTTGCGCTTGCGAACCTCGCACGGACGGTACCGCCGAAAGATCTCAACACCGATGCGGGGCTTTTGTCCGTCCTCCCCGACGTGGACGTGTCCTTCGACCCGTCGAAGCCGTTCCGCACGGTCGTCATCGCGCACATCTTCTACGACGAGATGACCGATGAGATCCTCGACCGAGTGGACACCTTGCCCGGTGAGTACGACCTCATCGTGACTACGCCCGACGCGGATCGTGCGGAGCGGATTTCCGCAGCGATCGCGAATCGGCCAAGACGGGCGCGGGCGGTCGACGTACGGGTAGTGGACTCCAATGACGGTCGCGATCAGAGTGCGTTCCTGATCGGATGCCGGGACGTGCTGCTCAGCGACGATTACGACATCGTCGTCAAGCTGCACTCCAAGAAGACGCCGCAGGACGGTTTCAACGTGGGGCGGCATTTCAAGGAGCAGCAGTTCGAGAACCTCCTGAACAGCCCTGGATACACAGCGAATCTTCTCGCCCTGTTCCAGAACGAACCTGGGCTGGGTCTGGTCTTCCCCCCGACCATCCACATCGGATACCCGACGATGGGGAGGGGGTGGTGGTCGAACAAACCTGGTTTCGAAGTGCTCGCGGAGACGCTCGGTATCCGAGTCCCCCTCGACGACCTCACGCCGCTCGCTCCCTACGGTTCGATGTTCATCGGGCGTCCGGCAGCGCTGCGAACGCTCGTCGCGCACGAGTGGCGTTACGACCAATTCGGTGGTCGAGAGGCCTATCAAGACGGCGGACTCGCCCACATCCTCGAGCGGATGCCCGTCTACGCTGCGGCGGAGCGCGGGTACCACAGCCGAACGGTGCTGACGTCGGAGCAGTTCTCGATCAGTCACACCGCGTTTGAGTACAACTTCGATGAGTTGTCATCGACGATTCCGGGTGCCACCTACGAGCAGATCGAGTTCCTTCGGCTTGCCGGCTACATGGGCACGGGACGGCTACGAGACTTCGCTCGCATCTACATGCGTCTGCATCACCCGGGTACGGGGGCGCGGCTGCGACGCCTACTGGAGCCCGATCGGCGAGTCGGCCGATGGTGGCATCGACTGCGTCATCCGCGCGCCACCCTCAGAAATGCGGCGCGTCGGATCGCCAGGCATTGACGGGGGTCCTCCCCGACTATCATTGACCGACCCGAACGAGTTAGAAACAAGTGGATACGACCGACCGATTCGCCCGGCTCGCCCGAGAGCCCTTCATCGTCATCGACGACACCGGAGTCCGCTCCACCCAAACGGGTGGGAAGATCCGGGAGATCTTGCGTCACCGGGAGCTGCTTGGGCTTCTGGTGCGCCGCGATCTGCAAGCGCGCTACCGCGACAGCTTCCTCGGGTTCCTGTGGACGGTGATCCGGCCGATCGTCCAGTTCCTCATGTACTACATCGTGCTCGGCCAGTTCTTGCGCGCCGCCCAGGGTATCGACCAGTTCGCGATCTATCTCTTCTCGGGTCTAACGCTGTTCGCTTTCTTCAGCGACATGGTGTTCGGGTCGACCGGCTCGATCGTCGGCAACGCGGGCTTGATCAAGAAGATCTACCTGCCGCGCGAGATCTTCCCACTCGCCGCGATCGGCGGCGCGGGGTTCATGTTCCTCATCCAGCTGGCGATCCTGTTCTTCGCGGCCGTCATCTTCCGAGCGCTACCGGAGCCGTCGCAGTTGCTCTGGTTCTTCCCGTCTGTGCTTCTCGTGGCCGTGTGGGGGCTCGCCATCGGGCTTTTTCTCGCGGCGGCCAACGTGTACCTCCGCGATATCCAGTACCTCACGGAGGTGATCATGATGCTCGCCATGTGGGCTTCTCCCATCGTCTACTCATGGAGCATGGTCACGGATGCCATCTCGCGACTCGGCCTGCCCGCATGGACGATCGAGATCTACACCGCGAATCCGATCACTCTGGGCGTGCTTGGATTCCATCGCGCGTTCTGGGGCCCGGGAGGGGCCGGTGATTATCCAGATCACCTCGCCCTACGGATGCTGATCGCCGGTGTCATCGGTCTGGTCCTGCTCATCGGTGCGCAGCGCGTCTTCACTCGCCTGCAGGGCAACTTCGCTCAGGAGCTGTGATGCGACACGACACGACAGCAGATGCAGGGGACGGCGTCCAACCACGCCCCGACATCGTTCGCTTGGCGGGCGTCACCAAGCGTTTCCGCGTTCGGAAAGACAACAGTCTGAAGGATCGGATCGTTCACCTCGGCCGGCTCGGCAAGGCTTACCGCCAAGATTTCTATGCGGTCAAAGAAGTCTCTCTGACGATCGAGGCTGGTACCACGGTCGGTCTCATGGGAGCCAACGGCTCGGGCAAGAGCACGCTCCTCAAGCTCATCGGCGGCATCGTGACGCCGAGCGAAGGAACCATCGAGCGTCGCGGGCGCATGGCGGCGCTGCTCGAGCTGGGTGCGGGGTTCCATCCCGACCTCAGCGGCCGCGAGAACGTTTACCTCAACGCCGCCATCCTGGGGCTGAGCCGCGTGGAAGTCGACGAGCGCTTCGACGACATCGTCGAGTTCAGCGGGATCGGCGAGTTCATCGACACGGCGGTCAAGTTCTACTCGTCTGGGATGTATGTGCGCCTCGCGTTCGCGGTCGCTGTTCACACCGACCCCGATATCCTGCTTGTTGACGAGGTTCTCGCCGTCGGCGATGAGGCGTTCCAGCGCAAGTGCATGGATCGCATCAATCAGTTCCGTGAGGAGGGGCGCACGATCGTCCTCGTGAGTCACTCCGCACAACAGGTGGCCGAACTGTGTGACCGAGGCGTCGTCCTCAGCGACGGCCAGGTCGTGTTCGACGGCGGGACGCGCGACGCCATCACGGCACTCCGCAATGTGCTGGAGGGGCGCCGAGCCGACCAGGGGCCGGCTGCGGAGACGATCCACCCGATCCAGGTGAAGTCCGTCGAGTTGCTCGATGCCGATGGGCGGAGCAAGACCGAGGTCCGCGAGGGCGACCCGCTGACCATCCGCGTGAACGTCGACTCCCTGCGTCCGATCGAGCGCTGGGAGATCGGCTTCAGCATGGACACGCCGCTCGGGCAGATGGTGCTCGCCTCGAACACCGAGGTGCTCGGGGTGACGCTCGCCCCAATCTCGGGTCCGACGTCGGTGGAGCTCACTCTCGACGCCGTCCACTTCGGGCCCGGACAGTACTACGTGAACGCGAATGCCGCCGGTGTGAGCGAACCCAGCAGCCACGGCCTCATGCAGGCCGCGATGCTCACCGTCCTGGGCGACGACTCGACAATGGGAACCGTCTCCGCACGCATCCGGGTCGCGGAGCGTAACTAGCCCCGCGAGGACACGGCGAATCCTTCGCCTGTGGGGTGCCTCTTCCGCCTTTCTCGTCCTGTGCGCGGTCGCGCTGGGCTTCTTCGTCGTCGCGACCCCTCCCGGGTGGGGGCTCGACGAGCAGTCCCACGTCATGCGCGCCTACCAGGTCGGTGAGGGGCACCTGGCCCCGTACACGCGCGAGGACGGCGTAACCCTCGGCGCCGAGGTGCCCCGCGCCCTGCACGACCTGGAGATGCACGGCCACACCATCTCGAACGTCATCGACCGCGAGGCCGGGTGGTGGGACCGCCGCGACCTCCGCGATGCGCATCGGATGGTTGAGCTCTGGGGGCGCCGCTCAGCTCGGGCGGTGAGACGGTCGACTTCGACCGCTCCAATGCGGCCGCCTCGCCGTTCATCGCGTATCTGCCGGCCGCCGCCGGGTTCCGGATCGCCTCATGGCTCGACGTCGGCGCGGGATGGGCCATTCTCTTGGCCAAACTCTGCAATGCGGCCGTGTACGTCGTGGGCGGCTGGTTCGCTCTGTGCCTCGTGCGCGGACTGCGTGTGCGGTGGCTGCTCTTCGCGATCGCGCTGCTGCCGCAGGCGGTGTTCCAAGCGGTCTACATCACCGCCGACACCTACGCCAACGCCGCCGCCCTGGTTTTCGTCGCCGCGGTGCTCCGATTGATCCTCGGCCGAGGGCATCCGCCCGCCGGCGTCATCGTCACCGTCGCGGCGGCGGGACTGGGCGTCGTTCTCGGCAAGCCGTCGTACGCGATCCTGCTCGCCCTGCTGCTGGCCGTCCCGCCGTCGAGATTCATCCCGGCGCAGCTTCTCGGCTGCGTCGGGGAGCGCGTCCGGCGGGTGGGGTGGTCGGTCCTCGCGGGGTACCTCGTCGTCGCCGCGGCGCTGACGCTCGCCCTCCTGCGCCTCACCTCTGACGCTGACGGCGCTCACTGAAATTCCTCGGTTCTGCTCGGCGGGTTCCAGCGATCGTCGCTACACGGCTCTCTCCTGAATGCTAGCGAAGAGCTCGTGGGGTGTCTTCCAGTCGAGCGTCTTGCGGGGCCGCCTGTTGAGCTCGTCGCTGACCCGCTGAAGGTCCTCGGCCGTGTGGACGCGGAGATTCGTGCCTTTCGGGAAATAGTCGCGTAGGAGCCCGTTGGTGTTCTCGTTCGTGGGCCTCTGCCAGGGCTTACCGGGGTCGCATAAGTAGACCGGCATGCCGACTGTTTCCGCGCCGGTGTGGTGGTGACTCATCTCACTGCCCTGATCCCACGTCAGCGCGCGCCGCATCTCCGGCGGTAGCGCGCTGAACGTCGCGATGAGCTGGTCCCGGACGGCGCCCGCTCGAGATTCGCCGTCAAGGTGAAGCAGGATCGTGTAGCGGAAGGTGCGCTCGACGAGGGTGCCGATCGCGGACCGGTTGTACGCGCCGACGATGCAGTCCCCCTCCTTACGTTGTTGGGGAGGCCGGAAGGCAGATTGTCGTAGCGTTTCGGTCACCCTCGGGCAGCGGGTATGGCTCAGGTCTCCCTGCCGCATGGACGGCTCACTGGGAATGGCCGCCCGCTGCCCGCTGATGGCTCGACCGCTGATTGAGAATTGCGACATTGATCGTTGGGTAAGGACGTGCCGGCGTGGTCGTCAACAGGGACCAGACAACCGACCGAAAGGAACACGATCATGCAAACGATTTGGGCTGGAATCGACTCAGGGAAGCGGGCGCACCATTGCGTCGTCATCGACCACGCCGGCACTGTCCTGCTGTCTCAACGCGTCGAGAATGATGAGGCCGAGCTGCTCGAGCTCATCGCTGCGGTCACGGAGCTTGCTGTTGACGGTGAAGTCTGCTGGGCGACAGATCTAAACGCCGGTGGCGCTGCGCTGCTGATCGCGTTGCTCACCGCGCACGGACAGCGGGTGCTCTATATCCCCGGCAGGATCGTTCACCACGCCGCGGCAACCTATCGCGGTGATGGGAAGACGGACGCGAAGGACGCGAAGATCATCGCCGACCAGGCGCGTATGCGGACGGACCTGCAACCGGTGCGGGGAGCGGACCAGGTCGCGGTGGACGTGCGGTTGCTGACATCTCATCGCCTCGACGTCATCCACGACCGGGTACGCGCGATCAACCGCCTCCGCGCGACGCTGTTGGAGTACTTCCCTGCTCTGGAGCGGACGTTCGACTACTCCAAGAACAAGGCCGCGCTCACTCTCCTCTCCCGCTATACGACTCCCGACAGCCTTCGCAGAGTCGGCGTCACCCGACTCGCGACATGGTTGAAGGGGCGCGGCTGTCGCAACAGCGCGAAGGTCGCCCAGGCCGCCGTCGATGCTGCGCACGCGCAACACACTGCTCTCGCGACAGAAGCGGTCGGCTCCGCCCTCGTGACGAGGCTCGCCGCCCGGATCACCGCGATCGACGAGGACCTCGCGGAAATCGACGCGAAGATCGCCGAGCACTACGGCCAACACGAAGATGCCGAAATCCTGCTCAGCCTGCCCGGATTCGGCCCCGTCCTTGCCGCGACATTCCTCGCGCAGATCGGCGGCACCCTGGACAACTTCGACACCGTCGACAGGCTCGCCTGCGTCGCCGGGCTCGCACCCGTTCCACGCGACTCCGGACGCATCAACGGCAACCTCCACCGGCCCCGCCGGTTCAACCGTCGGCTGCTGCGCACCTGCTACCTCGCTGCGCTCTCGAGCCTGAAGAACAGTCCCGCATCGAGGACGTTTTACGACCGCAAACGCGCCGAGGGGAAGTCACACAAACAAGCGCTCATCGCTCTCGCGCGACGCCGGATCAACGTGACCTGGGCCATGCTCCGCGACCACACCCCCTACGCCGAACCAGCAGTCGACAGCACCCCGATTGCCGCTTGACAACTTCATTGAGATTCCCAGTGGCCAGGCTCGACCCGTTCCAGCACTTCGGCTGGTCTCTGGTCGATCGGGGTGATGGGCACAATGAACCGAGGCCGGCGCTGATCACCGCGGCGGCGAGGACGTCGATGCGGGCGCCCGGTTCGCAGCACGGCCCGCGGATCCCGTGCGATCACGCGGGTCGGCGCGTAGAGCGCCTGGTAGATCGTCTCCACCGCGATCGGCGATCCATGCTTCGTCGCGAGCTCGTGCGCGATCTGCTCGGGACTCCAGTGCTCGTCGAGATGCTTCTGCACCCGACCCCGAAGCGCCGCGTCCATCTCGAGCCTTCGAGGCTTCGGACGCGGGCGGCGAGTTCGCATGAGCGCGTGCGCGGTGAACGGGTGATAGGCACCATCGCTGGCACGGTTGCGCGTCAGCTCCCGAGCGACCGTCGAGACCGCGCGCCCCAGCTCCATCGCGATCGCCCGCGCCGACTTCCCCGCCCGGTGGCCGTCCGCGATCACCACCCGCTCGGCCTCACTGAGATACCGGTCGGACTCAGGCTTACCCTGGTACCGCCCGATGACGGGTTCGATTATCCGCGTGCCCGTGGACGTGACGACCGCGCCGCCGTTCTTCCACCAGTGCCCAGTCTTGCGGTCGATCCCGAGACGCCGGCACGCCTCCGAGATCGACATTCCCTGCTGAAGTAGCTTCGCGAACGACCGCTGCTTGTCCACCATCGGCTGCCGTCCCCGGACGACGCGTTGAACCAGATCTCATACCCACCCATTTACCTCAGGTGTAGCGACGATCCCTGGAACCCGCCGAGCAACTCTGGGGAATTTCGATGAGCGCCATCAACGCCTCGGCGGCGATCGCCGCGACCTACCACCGCGGCGCCGACCCGGCCCTGCAGCTGGAGGGGATCCTCGACGCGCCGTGGCACCTGCCCAGCGTTATCGTCGACTCGATCAGCGCGTATGGCGACTCGTGGGTCGGGGCTCAGTCGGCTTGTTCGGATACAACGCCGTCCCGCTGCCTCAGCCGTTCGCACTCGCCGCGGTCCTCTCGGTCGTGCTCGCCGCGCTGGCCGCCGAGCGGGTGGGGCACTGGCGCGGAGCGCTGTTCGCGGGAGTCGCGATCGCGTGTGGGCTGCTCGCGATCGTCGCCATCTACCTGTCGGCCTCGCCGTCGCAGCCTGGATGCCGGGGCGCTACATCCTCAGCGATCGCGCGTCGCGCGTCCTCTTCCCCGGCATCGCAGCACTGTGCCTCGCGGCGGCCGCCCTGAAGTGGGTGCTGTAGCTGTTCTGAGTGCTCTGCGCCGTGGGCTTGAGCTCTCCGCGATCGATCTTCGGTCAGGGCGCAGCGACGTCGTAGACGTGGAAGGTCTCGCCCGACCACTGGACGGTGCCCGCGCCGGTCAGGCAGGGTGCGCTCAGATCGTGGCTGGACGCGATGTGCGTGAGTTCGGGCACGGCCTCGGCGACGGCGCATGGCGAACCGTGCAGGATGACGACGTCGGCGACGGGCTGTGTGATGGTCACTTCGTCGTCGTCGGTCCAGTCGAAGGTTATGTGCAGTCCACCGCGGTTCCACCAGCCAGCTCCGTCGGCGTCGGGATCGAGGCGGCGCCAAGCATCCATGTCAGGGCCGACCTGCTGGCGCACGCTCAGCGACGGCGTTCCCGTCGCGGTGAGCAGGGAGTCCAGCGACTGCGAGTCCGTCGCCCACACGGTGCCATCGGCGCGTGCCTGTTCCCCCCACGCCATGAACTGGTGGGCCGTCTCACTCGCCCGGAGATCTCCCAGGCCGAACAGGATGGGCGAAGCAGTGAAGGTCAGCGACGCCGCGGCGACGGCGGCGACCAGGAGGGACCACCAGCGGTCGGTCCACTGGACGACGACGAAGACGACGGCGCCCGCGAGGGCGGCGCTGAGCCACACCATCCACACCGTCAGGCCCGGGAGGGCGCTGTCCTGGAGCTGCGACCCGGCGTATCCGGTCACGAAAAGGGTGAGCGCTCCGGCCATGCCGGCCGTCGCGATCCGCCGTTTCGGGCGCCACTGCGACATGAAGAGGCAGAAGGCGATCACGGCGAGGTACCCCACGCCCTGGGCGGCGCGCGAGTTCGGCACGCGGTTGACGAGCGGGATAAGGCTGCCGAGCGTTCCCCAGTTGAGCGTCGCCCAGCTGAGCCAGAAGACGGCGAGGCCGACGATGGGGATGAGCGCGGCCGCGGTCGCGCGCTCGCCGCGCCAGCGTGCCGCGGCGAACAGCATCGCGAGCACGAGCAGCAGCACGGTGAACGAGGTGACGAACTCGGAGGCCGGCAGCGTCGCCGAGCCCTGCACGAGTTTGAGGAAGCCGAGGCTCGGCGCGCCGAAGACGAGCCCGATGTCCATCGATTCGCCCGTGCTCGTGCGGAACCCGGGATACACGGTCGCCAGGCCCGCGGCGATCGCGTCGCGGTTCTCCCAGAAGATGAGGCCCGTCCACGCAGCCCCCGAGACGGCGATCAGCGCCAGGCTCAGCAGAGATCGGCGCAGCGGCACGGGACGCCACAGCAGATAGGTGGCCGTCGCGAGGATCAGCGGAATGCCGACGACGATCGCAAGAGGTTGGTAGTAGGTGGGGAAGCGTGCCAGCAGGATGCCCGATCCCAGGATCGCGACGATTCCCACCGCCCACGAGCGGCGCTCGATCCGGCGTGCGCCGTAGATCGCCAGAGCACAGCCGGCGGCGACGAAGCCGAGCGTGTTGACGGGGCGTCCCGACCACCACATGCTCGCCGGCGCGACGACCGTCAAGAACGCGGCGAGGTACCCCCAGCGCAGTCTGCCGGTGAGCTGGCGGAACCACACCGGCAGGCCGAGGAACAGCAGCAGTGTCGGCAGCCACCACTTCGCGGCGAAGAGCATCTCATGCGGGATCCATTGCCCCAGTGTGAGTGCGGTTCCGTCGAAGAAGACCACCGCCGACACGGGACCGTCGGGGAGCTGGGCGAAGAAGTCGTTCGACACCGTCAACGGCGTGACCGCGTCCTGCCCGCCGCGGGCGAGTTCCCCCAGCCAGATGGGCGACTCGGTGCCGTACTCGTCGCCGCGCACGGCCTGCGACGTACCGATCTGGAGGCCGTGCGGGTCGGCGGGATCCTGCCGCAGGCTGTCGATGCCGATGTTGGAGTTCGTGACGCCGAACAGGACGAGGAGGAGGTACACGACCACCGGGATGACGAACACGGCGCGCGGTTGCCAGCGCACCCACCGTTCGGTGAGGCCCAACCAGAGTGTCTTCTCGCGCTCGTCGCCCGCGGTGCTGCGCTCGCTCACGGTTCGCGGTCCTCTCACGCCGTCGGCGGCGCGGGGTAGGTCAGGTAGTTGAGCCGGCTGATCTCGCGGCGCGACTTCAGGACGCCGTCGAGGATAAGCCCGATCATCCAGGCCAGGAAGGCCACCAATACCACGCCGACGGCCAGCACGGCGGTAGGAAGGCGCGGCACCAGTCCCGTGTCGAGGAAGTCGACGATGACGGGGACACCCAACAGCACGCCGATCAGGGCCAGGACGGCTCCGATTACACCGTAGAACATCATCGGCCGCTCATGCCGGATCAGCCCGAGGATCAGCGAGAGGATGCGGAAGCCGTCGTGATAGGTGCGCAGCTTGCTCTCGCTGCCCGCCGGACGGTCCTTGAAGCCGACCGGCACCTCCACCTGGGGGACC
Organism: Microbacterium paulum; assembly: GCF_015707995.1. Taxonomy (GTDB): domain Bacteria; phylum Actinomycetota; class Actinomycetes; order Actinomycetales; family Microbacteriaceae; genus Microbacterium; species Microbacterium paulum. The sequence goes on along the minus strand of NZ_JAAGRY010000025.1, from coordinate 24,924 downwards.
CGCAGGCTCATCGCGTGGACGGTGAGCTCGGTTTCGATCTCGAACTCGCGCGAGAGTGCGGGGAAGCTCTTGACGAATCGGCGCGAGAACACGCGGTATCCGCTCAGCATGTCGCTGACGGGTGACTTGAACACGCTGCTGACGAACCAATTGAAGCCGCGGTTTCCCAGTTCATGCCCGGCGCGGTACGCGCTGCCGACCTCGGTCTCGCGGCGCACGCCCAGCACATGGTCGTACGGACCTTCGCGCAGTTCCGCGATCATGGCGGGGAGGTCCGCCGTCGCGTAGGTGTCGTCGCCGTCGATCAGCACGTAGATGTCGGCCTCGACGTCGGCGAAGGCGCGGCGCACGACGTTGCCCTTGCCCTTCGCGTACTCGTGGCGGATCTCGGCCCCCGCTGCGCGGGCGACCTCGACGGTACGGTCGGAGCTCGCATTGTCGTACACGTAGACCGTCATCTCGGGGACCGCTGCGCGCAGATCGGCGACGACGGTGCCGATCGCGAGTTCCTCGTTGTGACAGGGAACGATCGCAGCGATCATGGGCGCCGATGATGACAAGGGGGCTCCTTTATGGACGGGCCTCGTCCGAGCACACCAGTCTTCGAGGCGGCTCCCAAGGTATCATGGCGGGTCGAGCCGTTTCCGGGATCAGAGGAGTCGAATGTCCGATAGTACCGGCCGCCTCGGTCATCTCCGGCGCGGCGGCGCGTTCCTCGTCGTCGGAGGGATCGCGTTCGTCGTCGACGCCGGCGTCTTCAACCTCCTGGCATTCGGGTTCACGGGGCACGGACCGCTGTACGACGCGCCGCTCGTGGCGAAGACGATCGCGATCCTGCTCGCGACGGTATTCACTTACGTCGGCAACCGGTATTGGACCTTCGGCTCGCGGCACATCGAGCGCCGGTTCTCGCGCTACGTCCTGTTCGTGCTGCTCAACGTCGTCGCGATCGGCATCCAGCTCGGCTGCTTGGCCTTCTCGCGCTACGTCCTGGGCCTCGAGGGCATCGTGGCGGACAACGTGTCGGGCACGCTCATCGGGCAGGCCCTCGCGACGCTCTTCCGCTACTTCACTTATGACCGCTGGGTCTTCCCCGAGGCGAAGGAGCCGGTGTCCCCGGCGGTCGTAGCCTCCGAGCGGGCGGCATGAGCGCCGACGGACAGGATCAGCGTGTCGCCGGTGTCGTGCTGGCCTACCGTCCGGAGCCTTCGATCGTCGACAACGTACGCGCCCTCCTCCGGCAGGTCGCCCGCGTCTACGTGGTCGACAACTCCCCGGAGGGCCCCGGCGAGAAAACCGACGCGGATGCCGAACGCATCATCGCGACCCTGCGTGCCGAGGAGCGCGTGAGCATCCTGCCGCAGGGGGGCAACGTGGGCGTCGCTGCGGGTTTCAACTCTGGCATGCGCGCCGCGCTGGACGCCGGATTCGACTTCGTCTGGATCTTCGACCAGGACAGCACCGTCACGGACGGCTCGCTCGCGCGCTTGCTGGCGGCCCGTGCGGCCGCGGGCGTGCGGGTCGGAATCGTCGCGCCGGCGCTCCGGTCCCACGCGACGGGGATCGTGTACGCGCGCGAGCAAGGCGAGGGGCCGCGCGAGGTGGACGTGTTGATCAGTTCCGGGTCGCTTTTCTCCCGGGGACTCGTCGATACCGTGGGTCTGCACGACGAGCCTTTGTTCATCGACTACGTCGACCATGAGATCAGTCTCCGTGCGCGCAAGTACGGCTTCCGCAACCTGAAGGTCCACGACACGCTGCTCGACCACCGGTTCGGCGACTCCGATCCCATCCGGGTCTTCGGTCGGCGCGCGTATCTGGCGAATTACTCCCCGGTGCGGCACTTCCACGCCGCGCGCAACCGGATCATCATCATCCGCCGATACGGATTCGGCCGGTGGTTTTGGGAGGATCTGTGGTTCACGGCCAAGGCCTGGACGAAGCTCCTGCTCGCCGAACCGGCCAAGTGGTCGAAGATCACCGCTGCTGCCCGCGGGGTGGGCGCGGGGCTTCGCTACCCCGCCCGCGAACTGCACTTTTGACGGCTGTGCGCCCGTGTCGGCAGAGCGGTGCCCGGTAGACTCAGTAATCGTGTCAGCAGCATCACTCGACCCCGATGTCCGTGTCAGTGCGAGCGCCGATGTGGATCCCGGTGCCGTCATCGCGGACGGCACTCGGGTCTGGCATCTCGCGCAGGTACGTGAGTCGGCGCGAATCGGACGCTGCTGCATCGTCGGACGCGGCGCCTACATCGATGCCGGCGTCATCGTGGGCGACAACTGCAAGATCCAGAACTACGCGCTGGTCTACGAGCCGGCCGTCCTCGAGGACGGCGTGTTCATCGGACCCGCCGCCGTCCTCACCAACGACATGCATCCCCGCGCCGTCAATCCTGATCTGACCCCCAAGAGCGCCGACGACTGGACCCCGGTCGGCGTCACGATCCGGCACGGTGCCTCGATCGGCGCACGGGCGACGTGCGTCGCCCCCGTCGAGATCGGCGCGTGGGCGACGGTTGCCGCCGGCGCCGTCGTGGTCAAGGACGTCCCTGCGCACGCCCTCGTGGCAGGCGTTCCCGCCCGCCGGATCGGCTGGGTCGGCGCCGCCGGGGTTCCGCTCCGCGACGCGGGCGACGGGCTCTGGCGGTGTCCGAAGACGGACGAGACATACATCCAGGACGGCGAGACGTTGACGAAGGTGGAGAGATGACCGATTTCATTCCCGCGGCAAAGCCGATCATCGGCGACGAGGAGCGCGAAGCCGTCGACCGGGTTCTGCGCTCCGGCATGGTCGCGCAGGGGCCCGAGGTCGCCGCCTTCGAAGCCGAGTTCGCCGCCCACTTCGTCCCCGGCCGCTCGGCCGTCGCCGTCAACTCGGGGACTGCCGGACTCCACCTGGGTTTGCTGGCTTCGGGAGTCGGCGTGGGCGACGAAGTCATCGTCCCTTCCTTCACGTTCGCGGCCACCGGCAACTCCGTCGCGCTGACGGGGGCGACGCCGGTGTTCGCCGACATCTCGGCCGACAGCTTCACGCTGGACCCCGCCGCGGTCGAAGACGCCATCACGCCCCGCACGAAGGGCATCATGCCCGTGCACCTGTACGGTCACCCGGCGGCCATGCGAGAGCTCCTCGCGCTCGCGGACGCCCACGGGCTGCAGATATACGAGGACGCCGCCCAGGCGCACGGTGCGAGTCTCGACGGGCGCCCGGTCGGAGCATTCGGCGCGTTCGCCATGTTCTCCCTGTATCCGACGAAGAACATGACCAGCGGCGAGGGCGGGATGATCACGGCGGAGGATGCCGACATCCTCCGCCGCTCCCGGCTTCTGCGTAATCAGGGCATGGAGCGCCAGTACGAGAACGAGGTCGTCGGCTTCAACGCCCGCATGACCGACATCCACGCCGCGATCGGCCGCGTGCAGCTGACCAGGGTCGACGGATGGACGAAGACGCGCCAGCACAACGCCGCGCTCCTGGACGCCGAGCTGCGCGGGGTCGTCGCGCCGCCGGTCGCTCCCGGTGCGGTGCACGTCTACCACCAGTACACGATCCGTGTCCCCGAGGACCGTGACGGCTTCGTCACGGCGCTGCGCGAAGAGCACGGGGTGGGCAGTGGTGTCTACTACCCGATCCCCAACCACCGCCTGGCCTCCCTCGCGCCGTTCGCGTCGGGTCTGGACCTGCCCGAGACCGAGCGGGCCGCGCGCGAGGTCGTGTCGCTGCCGGTGCACCCGTCGCTGACCGACGCCGACCTCCAGCGGGTCGTCACCGCCGTCAATACCGTCGCGGCAGCGGGCTCCTGATGGCCGCGCTGCGAGCCGGGCTCGTCGGTCTGGGGATGATGGGGCGACACCACGCACGGCTCCTTCGCGAGATCGACGGGGTCGAGCTCGTCGCCGTGTCCGATCCCGGCGGCGACCCGCACCGAGTGGCGGGAGATCTCGCTGTGCTCCCCGACGTCGCGGCCCTCGCCGCGGAGTCGCTCGACATCGCGGTGGTCGCCGTGCCGACGCGTTTCCACGCGGACGCCGCCCGCGCCCTCGCCGACGCCGGCATCCACACCCTCGTCGAGAAGCCCGTCGCCGACGACGCCGAGACCGGCCGTGAGATGGCGCGCATCTTCGCCGACCGCGGTCTCGTCGGGGCCGTCGGGCACGTCGAGCGCTTCAACCCCGCGCTGCAGCAGCTGCGGACGCGGCTCGAGGCGGGAGACGCCGGCGACGTCTATCAGATCGCGACCCGTCGACAGAGCAGCTTCCCCGCTCGGATCGGCGATGTCGGGGTCGCGAAGGACCTCGCGACGCACGACGTCGACCTGACCGCCTGGGTCGCGCAGTCCTCGTACCGCGCTGTGTCCGCCCAGACGGCGCACAAGAGCGGCCGCGACCACGAGGACATGATCGCGATAACGGGCCGGCTTCGCAGCGGGCTCATCGTAAACCACCTCGTCAACTGGCTGAGCCCCATGAAGGAGCGCGTCACCGTCGTGACGGGCGAGCGCGGCACCTTCGTCGCCGACACCGCGACGGGCGATCTCACCTTCTTCGCCAACGGCACGGAGCCGCACGAGTGGGAGTCGGTGACCACCTTCCGCGGGGTCTCCGAGGGCGATGTGACGCGATTCGCGTTCGCGAAGAAGGAGCCGTTGCGGGCGGAGCTCGAGGCCTTCCGCGACGCCGTGCTCGGTCGCGAGACGCAGCTGTCGTCGATGGCATCGGCCGCTCACACGCTCGACGTCGTCGAGGCGGCGCTCACTTCGGCGACCACCGGCGGCGCGCTCGTCGAAACCGACCTCCCGACCGGTACGGCGGTCTGAGCGCCATGGATCTGCTGGTCGTCGGGTCGGGGTTCTTCGGGCTGACAGTCGCGGAGCGCGCCGCGGCGTCGGGTCGGAAGGTGACGGTGATCGACCGCCGTCACCACATCGGGGGCAATGCATACAGCGAGGACGAGTCGGTCACCGGCATCGAGGTCCATCGATACGGGGCGCACCTGTTCCACACGTCCAATCGCGCGGTGTGGGAGTACGCGAACCGGTTCACGACCTTCACAGACTACGTGCACCGGGTGTACACGAATCATCGGGGGGTCGTTTACCCGCTGCCGATCAACCTCGGCACGATCAACCAGTTCTTCCAGGCTGCGTACTCGCCCGATGAGGCGCGAGCGCTCGTGCACGAGCTCGCGGGGGAATTCGACCCGAAGGATGCCCGTGATCTTGAGGAGCGTGCGATCGGGCTGATCGGACGCCCGCTGTACGAGGCGTTCATCCGCGATTACACCGCCAAGCAGTGGCAGACCGATCCGAAGGACTTGCCGGCCGAGGTCATCAGCCGACTGCCGGTGCGCTACACCTACGACAACCGGTACTTCAACGACACGTGGGAGGGTCTGCCCACGGACGGGTACACGGCGTGGCTCGAGCGGATGGCCGACGACCCGCTGATCGAGGTGAAGCTCGGAACGGACTTCTTCGACGATGCGCAGCCGCTGCACAAGGGGGCGACGGTCGGACAGCTGCCGATCGTGTACACGGGTCCCGTCGACCGTTATTTCGACAATGTAGAGGGCGAGCTATCGTGGCGGACGCTGGACTTCGAGCAGGAGATCCTCGAGATCGGCGACTTCCAGGGCACGAGCGTCATGAACTATGCGGATGCCGACGTGCCGTACACGCGGGTCCACGAATTCAAGCACTTCCATCCCGAGCGGGCGGACCGATACCCGCGGGACCGCACGGTCGTCATGCGCGAGTTCTCGCGGTTCGCCGAGCGCGATGATGAGCCGTACTACCCCGTAAACACGGCGCAGGACCGCGCGCGGCTGCTCGCCTACCGGGCATTGGCGGAGGGAGAGTCGGGAGTGCATTTCGGCGGGCGCCTCGGCACCTACCAGTACCTCGACATGCACATGGCAATCGGGTCCGCCCTCTCGCTCTGGAACAACCACCTCGCCTGAGCGCTCGGGTGCTGAGCGGGACGAAAGCTAGAATCGACGTATGGCTTCCACCTCTTCCCGCGTGCTGATCGTGGTGCCCGCGCTGAACGAGGAAGAGGCGATCACAGCCGTCATCGACGAAGTGCGCGCGACTCTGCCGGGTGTGCGCTGCCTCGTCGTGGACGACGGATCGACAGACTCGACTTCCGCGGTCGCGACGGCTGCCGGCGCGACCGTCGCGCGGCTTCCGTTCAATCTCGGTGTGGGCGGTGCCATGCGCCTCGGGTTCAAGTACGCGCTCGAGAACGGCTACGACGTCGTCGTGCAGATCGACGCCGATGGTCAGCACGATCCGGCCGCCGTCCCGCGGATGCTCGAGCGACTCGACGAGGCCGACCTGGTCATCGGCGCGCGCTTCGCGGGCGAGGGCGACTACCGGGCGCAATGGCTGCGCCGCTTCGCGATGCGCACGATCGCCGCCGTCCTGAGCCGCTCGGCCAAGTCCAAGCTGACCGATGCGACCTCCGGTTTCAAGGCCTGCGGCCCGCGCGCGGTGGCGCTGTTCGCCGAGAACATGCCGGCGGAGTATCTCGGCGACACCGTCGAGGCGCTCGTGATCGCGGCGCGGGCGGGATGCCGCATCACGCAGGTCCCCGTCGCGATGCGCGAGCGCGCCGGCGGCAAGCCGTCGCACAATCCCGTCCGCGCCGCGATCTATCTGCTCCGCGCGTTCGTCGCGCTCGGCTTCGCCTATGTCCGCCCGGTACCCACGATGGCGGGAGCCTCCGCGTGACCCCCACGGGCTACATTCTCGGGGTCGTCGCGGCCCTCATCACCTTCGGGGTGGTGGTCGAGCTGTTGCGTCGCCGCCGACTCCGGGAGCGTCACGCGATCTGGTGGCTCGTCGCTGCCTCGCTCGCCCTGATCGCCGGCTTGTTCCCCGACTTGCTCGTCTGGGCGACCTCCGTCGTCGGTGTCGTGCTGCCGACGAACCTCATCTTCTTCATCAGTATCGCCGTGCTCTTCCTCGTGTGCATCCAGCACAGTGCGGAGCTGACCAACCTCGAGGCAGAGACGCGCGTGCTCGCCGAACGGGTCGCTCTGCTGGAACTGCGCGCGAGCGAGCTCGAGCAGCGTCAGGCGCGCGAGGACTCGGCGGGCGACACTTCCTCCTGAACCGCGTCGTTCGCGACGGGCTCGGAGACGGCCTCCTCGAGCGCCGGGCGGCGCGCCGCCGACCAGATCGCGAGCGCGAGCGCGGCGGCGAAGGCGGCCGAGCCGAGCAGCCACCACGCCATGGGCGAGACCGGGATGTTCCACCACCAATCGATCGGCCAGTTCAGATTGACGTTCGTGACGTCGAGGCCCGTGATGTAGCGCCGCATGTTGGTGTGGAGGGCAATCGCGTTGGCGAGCGCAAGGGCCGCCCCCGCCACGATCAGCTGCACGCGCGTGAGCCCGAGGCTCGAGCGGGCGAAGCCCACCAGCGCGATGCCGCCGAAGATGATCAGCATCGGGTAGACGTAGCGCGGCTGGACGTTCGAGCCGACGATCATCCCGTCGTGGACGAGGATGTACATCGGCACGACGATGAGGGCGAGCCCGACGCCCGCGAGGGCGAGGAACTTCCGCCAGTCGCCGCGGCGCAGCCCCCAGAAACACAGCGCGGCGAACAGGCCGACCGTCGTCCCCCAGACCAGACCCGGCATCGTCGTATCGAGCCACCCGAGCCCCCAGAGTCCGAAGGCTCCCATCCACAGCTGAGGCAGGAGCTTGAGGTTGGTGAAGATGAGGGACGAGAGGGGCATGGAGGCATCCACGGCCGTATCTCCCGAGATGATCGCCGACTGGCCGACGCTGAAGAACATCTGGACGGCGACGATACTCAGCCCCAGCGGTAGGAGCAACTCGACGAGATAGCGGCGGTCGCGTCGGAACCCCAGCACGGATGCCGCGAGCAGGGCGAGCACGCCGTAAACGGCGGCGTCCCCGCGTGCACCGGCGCCGATCAGGAGGAGGAGGAGCGCCATTCCCGCGAGCAGCCATTTGCGTGTCCCCGACGTGAGGAAGAATCCCCACGCGGCGAGCCATAGTCCCGTCGCGGACAGGATCGCCCACCCGCTCGGGTTGACGCTCGGGATGAGGAACGTGCCCAGCGGCACGATCGTCAAGAGCGAGGTCCACACGACCAGCGGGCGCTTGCGTCGCGGCAGCAGGAAGAACAGCGCGGTCAAAACACTGACGTACAGGCCAGCATTGAATGTTCGCATGAGGAGAATTGACGTGTCGAAGTCATCCGTCACGAAGACGTTCATCACTGCGTAGAAGTACGGCGGATACGCATGGCCCACCCAGTTGCCGCGATCTGTGGACCGCATGCCATGCGGTACGGGGCAGGACGCGGACTGGTCGGGCAGGAACGCGAAGCAGCTTGACGCCCTAACCAATTCCGCGGGTAGTCCCCGCCGGTCAGGGGAGCTCGTCTGCTCGCAGCGGCCGTCGACGTCTCCGGACGCGCACCAGATGCTCGCCATGTGGTAATCGTCGTCGGGGCTCGACCCGGGAGGCGACGACCCCGCCCACGCGAGCAGCGCCAGGAGCATCGCGACGGGGAGGGCGATTCCCGCGAGGATGTGCAGGATTCGTCGGTGTCGCATGCGGAAATCGCTCCTGGTCGATAGGGGCCGCGCCCGCGCTCGAGGATGAGCGTCCATCCGGACCGGCCCGGTAGGCTGAAGCGGTGATCGCCCAGCCGTACCCATCGTATCCGGGCGGTGCCGTCGAAACGACGCCGACGCTTCGCCGAGTCGCACGCCCCGGGAGCGTGTAGACGATGCCGGATGCGACAATCCCCTCGCTCAGCATCGTCATCCCGGCCTTTGACTCGGCGCCGTGGCTGCCCTCGACGTTCGCGGCGCTCGCCGAGGCGATCACGGTGGCGCGTGCGGAGATCGAAGTCATCGTCGTCGATGACGGATCCACCGACGATACCGCCGGTACGGCATGCTCGCTCGCCGAATCCTTCCCGGCCCCCGTGTCGGTGATCACCCAGCCAAACGGCGGACGGTTCCTCGCGAGATTCGCAGGGCTCGAAGCGGCGCACGCACGCCACGTGCTGTTCCTGGACTCGCGCGTGCTCGTCGATGCCACCACGATCCGACACGTCCTGGCGGCGCTCGAGGCGGACGGCGCACCGCGCGCCTGGAACGCCTACGTCCGCACCGACTCCGCGGCGCCCCTGGTCGGGCTCTTCTGGGAGGTTCCAACCCACGTGTTCTGGGGCCGGTTCCTGCGGTCGCCACGCCCGTTCGATCTGACGCCCGAGACCTTCGATCAGGCGCCGAAAGGGACCACGATGTTCCTCGGTGAGCGGGATCTGCTTCTCGACGCCTTCAACGCGACGTGGCCCGAGGGCGATGCACGGCTCGTCTCGGACGATACGAAGCTGCTTCGTTGGATCGCCGCGCACGCGCCGATTCGCCTCGACCCGGAGTTCTCGGCGACCTACCGCCCGCGGACGACCCTCGCGTCGTTCGTGCGCCACACCTTCGACCGCGGGACTCTTTTCGTCGACAGCTACGCGGGTACGACGCGTCTGCGCTCGGTCGTGCTGGTCCTGCTCGCCCTCGCGCCGGTCGCGCTGCTGGCCGGAGGAGCGCTCCTGCTCGCGCGCGGCGCACGGGGGGCGGTCGCCGTCGGCCTCGGGCTGTCGGCGGCGGCCATCCTCGCGCCGGTCGTTCTCGCCGCGCGCAACCGTGCGCCCGCGCGCGGCATACTCGCCTATGTGGCGTGCCTGCCGGTGTTCGTCGTGCCGTTCTGGCTCGGTCTCGTGCGCGGCACGATCCTGCACCGCGCATCCTTCACCCCGAAGCGTGACGAGGAGTCCGCATGATCATCTTCATATACGGAACGACGGCCGAGGCGATCAAAGTCGCCCCCGTAGCGCGCAGGCTGCAGGAGCGCGGCATCGCCTACGAGCAGTGGATCACCCAGCAGCACACCGTGGCGCTGCGCCGCGCCATCCCCGAGCTCGGGCTGAAGGCGCCGGACCGGATCATCGCCGACGGATGGCGGGGGAAGCCCCTGAAGACGCCGCTGCAGATGGTGGGCTGGGCGTTCGACGTCGTCGCGTGGGGCGTGAAGAACCTGCGTCGGATCCGGCGCGAGCTCCCTCCGGGGTCGCTCGTCGTCGTGCACGGCGACACCATGACGACGGTCCTCGGCACGTTCATCGGACGGCGACTGCGGACGCCCGTCGCGCACATCGAGGCGGGGCTGCGGTCGGGCAACTGGCGCCACCCGTTCCCTGAGGAGCTTGACCGCCGCGTCGTCGGCAGGTTCGCGACTATCCACTACGTCCCCTCGCAGGAGGCCGCGGACAACCTCACCGATCGGCAGAACGTGGTCCTGACGCATGGCAACACCGCCAAAGACGCCGTGCGCGATGCGGCGCAAGGCGCGACGGATGCCACGGCCGACCCTTACGCCCTCGTGCTACTGCACCGCTACGAGTTCATCTCCAACCCAGCGCTCGTCGCCGAGACGCTGCGCACCCTCGATCAGAACAGCCCGCTCCCGCTGCGCCTGATCGTCGACTCCTACTCGCGGGAGGCGATCGAGCGCTCGATCGCCGACCTCGGTCTCACGAAGTTCTCTGTGATGACAAAGCTCGAGCATGGGCAGTTCGTCGCCGCGATGCAGGGGGCGAGGTTCATCGTGACCGATTCCGGTGGCATCCAGCAGGAGGCCGCGGCGCTCGGCATCCCCACCCTCATCCACCGTAAGGTCACCGAGGGGCAGGAGGGGTTCGGCACGAGCGCCGTGCTGTCCGGCTGGGACCAGGGCACGGTCCGCTCGTTCCTCGGTGACTACGAGCGGCTGCGGCAGACAAACATCGAGGCGGGCGCGTCGCCCTCCGACATCATCGTCGACGACCTCATCGCCCGAGGCTTCGCCGTACCCGGAGAGTGAGGCGCCGCTCAGCGCGCGTCGAGGCTGATCCAGTCGGGGTCCAGCAGGTCGGCCTTCGCCGTGCCCGTCTGCGTCCACGGCCGCGGTGCGATGACCGGAGTGTCGCCGCCGAATCGGCGCCGCATGAGCTCGGCGCCCCACCAGCTGAAGCTCGAGTTGCTCATGATCATCGCGCGCCCGGCCGACATCGCCTTTAGGCTCGCCCATGTGCCCAGAAGGCCGTCCTCGACGAACTCGAAGTCGCCCGGGATGCCCCGCAGCTCCTGTTTGACGAGGTCGACCGAGTCGGAGAACACGCGAACGGGAAGATCGACGCCCATCGAGCGCAGCAGACGGATCGCGCGGACCGCGTAGGCGACCGACGCGATGAACTGCCGATCCTCCGAGACGGCGAGATAGTCGCCGCGGCGCAGGTGTAGCGAGATCGCGGGGTTCTCGAGCATCTGCGAGATCGTCGCCGCCTCGGCGTCGGAATCCGGCACGGCGAGCATCGACGCGCTCAGTTCGTCGCGCACCGAAGGGAAATACTTCGGCGACTGGAAGTAGCCGATGAGGGTCGTGCCGGGGCGGATCCTCTCGATCGCGGGCGAGTAGGTGTCGCCGTCGCGCTCGAGGTAGATGTGTCCCCAGGGCCGGCGGGGGACCGGCAGCACACGCTCGCGGTTGATCCGCACAGAGCGCCACGGAGACTCCCCCGGCTCCAGCACGGTCGCGGGATGGTCGAAAGCATCGAGCCCGTACGCGAACGTGCCGCCGACCGCGAAATGCGACCGGTCGAGGTGGACCGGTACGCCCAGCCGTCGAGCCTGCTCCCACGCCGCGGCGAGAATGAAGATCTGATTGCCCAGGCCGCCCATGACGTAGCCTGTGACGCCGTCGCGATGCGCGTTCATGCGTCCGTCCTCTCCGCCGGGTCTGTCCGCCTGGCATGTCTGCTGTCGATCACGAGGAAGGACGCCACCACGACGACGCCGATCGCGCCGAACCACACGAGCATCGCGGTGACATCCGGGGTGACGGTCTGGAAGGCGAAGAACTGGACGGCGACCGCGACGGCGAGGACGGCGGCCCCGGCGCGTGAGGCGAACGACGTCATCTTGATGAGCATCCCCTGCGCGGCCATCCACGGCAGGTAGGCCAGGCACACCGGAACCAGGAGTTCTGCCGTCATGGCGAACTCCTCGCCGTACAGCAGGTGGATCAGCCACGGCCCGAGAAGGGCGAACACCGTGATCATCGCGAGGCTCGTCGCCAACGACAGCCCCAGGGTGACGAGAACGCCCATTCGCGACAGATGACGGTTCCCGCGGTTGCGAACGAAGCGGGGGAGGAGGTACAGCGAGAGCGTCGAGGGGACGAGGAATCCCGCCTTGACGAGTACCGTCGCGGCCGCATACGACCCCGCAAGCGCGGATGCCTCCCCGGCGCGGAGGAACAGGACATCGGAGGAGGTCAACCACGCGAAGGCGACTGTCAGGACGACGATCGCCGCGCCGTCGCGGGTGAACGCGCCGCCCGCGGGACGCGGCACGCGCCGCGCCGACCACACCGCTCCGACGAGAGTCGCCGCCGTCGCGACGACGACGGCGCCGATCACCCCCGCGATGCCCCACGCAGCGATGATCGCGATGACGAGGAGGCCGACGCGGAGGACGAGCGAGACGGTCGACCACCAGACCGCCCGCGACACCTGGCCAGATCCCTGCAGAAGTCCGAGCGCGTCGGCGAAGACGAAGCTCAGCGGAATGCAGAGGGCGGCTGCGAGCACGACGCTCGCCGAACTGTCCAAGGCGGCCCCGAGGAACGGCGACGCGGCGGCGACAAGTGCGCCGCCCACCGCGCCGATCACGAGAGCGTCGACGGGGATGCGGCGCCGGGCGACGGGCCGCTCCGGATGGGCGAGCGCATCGGCGGTCTGCACCGTCACGATGTTCTGCAGCGACGAGCTTCCGATCGCCGCGGTGCTGACCACCGCGAGGAAGGCCGACAGCAGACCGAACTCGGCGGGAGCGAGGTAGCGCGCGCTCGCGATCTGGAACACGAACGACGCGAGAACGCCGAGGATGCTGGCGAGCACGACCTCCGACAGGCCCCGGGCGTGCGACCGCACGTGCCCCGACAGTCCGCCGCGGGCGACGTCGTCCTCGGGGGCGGGGGGGTGATCGGACATGGTGGTGTGCGTGCCTCACGGACGTGGGCGGACGCCGGCAGCGTCCGTCGGGGGTGCCCCGGCGCGCGGCGCACGAGACCGGGCAAGTCTACCCGTGCCCGCGGGCCCGCCCGAGAGGGCGGCGCCGTCTACACTGGAGCCCGGTTCCGACTCTCATGGGGAGGGTCCCGTCCCACCTTCCTCGACTGGAGATCGAAACATGCGCGTTCTGCTGACCGGTGGCAATGGCATGCTCGCGCGCGCGCTGCAGGATGCCTGGGCGCGCCAGTCCCGCACCGACGAGTTGGTCGTCGTGACGCGCGCCGACGCCGACCTGCGCGATCAGGCATCCGTGCGCGCGTTGATCGAGCGGATCCAGCCGGCTCTCGTCATCCATGCCGCGGCGCGCGTGGGCGGCATCGCCGCCAACATGGCCGATCCCTCGGGCTTCCTCATCGACAACATCCTCATGGATTCGAACCTGCTGTCGGCGGCGACCGATGCGGGCGTCGAGAGGTTCCTCTACTTCGGCAGCTCCTGCATGTATCCGAAGGACTACCGCCAGCCGCTCGTCGAGGAGGACGTGCTCGCCGCGCCGCTGGAGCCCACGAACGAGGGCTACGCGATCGCGAAGATCGCGGCCGCGCGCTACTGCCAGTACGTCTCAGACCAGCTCGGCCGAGCCTACCGCGTCGTGATCCCCTCGAATCTGTACGGCCCGAACGACGACTTCTCGCTCGACAAGGGCCACCTCGTCGCCGCGACGATCGCGAAAGCGCACCGCGCCAAAACGACCGGAGCGGTCTCTATCGACGTGTGGGGAGACGGTACGGCACGTCGGGAGTTCACCTACGTCGCGGACCTCGCCGACTGGGTCGTCGCGAGCCTCGACGACATGGCGGACTGGCCGACGCTGCTCAACGTCGGCCAGGGCGACGATCACAGCGTCCTCGACTACTACCGCGCGGCGCTGGAGACGGTCGGCTACGAGTGCACGCTCGCCACGGATGCCTCCAAGCCCGCGGGCATGCACCAGAAGCTGATGGACTCCTCGCGCGCGCAGCGCTTCGGGTGGGATCCGCAGACCTCGCTGCGCGACGGGATGCGCGCGTCGTACGCAGCGTTCCTGGATACCCTGGAACCGACGGAGGGACATTGAGCATGGATGTCGTTTACCCGCTTGCCACGACCACGTGGGACGAGGCGGAGTACGCCGCGCTGCAGAAGGTGATCGAGAGCGGTCGCTTCACGATGGGCCCGCTCGTGCGCGAGTTCGAGGAGCGGTTCGCCGCGGCGATGGGAGCCCGTCGCGCCGTCATGGTCAACTCGGGCAGCAGTGCGAACCTCATCGCCGTGGCCGCCGCCCTCGTCAACCCCGACGTCGATCTGAACCCGGGCGACGAGGTCATCGTGCCGGCGGTGTCGTGGGCGACGACATACTATCCGGTTCATCAGCTGGGGCTGCGGCTGCGGTTCGTTGACGTGGACCGCGACACCCTGAACATCGACACCGCACTCGTCGCCGAGGCGATCACGGAGCGCACGAAGGCGATCCTCGCGGTCAACCTCCTCGGCAACCCCGCGGATCTCCCGGCTCTCCGCGCCCTCGCCGAAGCCCACGGGCTCGTGCTCATCGAGGACAACTGCGAGTCGCTCGGGGCGACGCTGGACGGCCGACACACGGGCACGTTCGGCCTCGCAGGCACCTACAGCGCCTTCTTCTCGCACCACATCTCGACGATGGAGGGTGGCCTCGTCACAACTGACGACGAGTACACCTACCAGGCGGCCGTGTCGCTCCGTGCTCATGGATGGACGCGCGAACTGCCTGCCGACAACCTCATCCACCCCAAGAGCGGCGACGCGTTCGACGACCTCTTCCGTTTCGTGCTGCCGGGCTACAACGTGCGGCCGCTGGAGATGTCGGGCGCGCTCGGCATCGAGCAGCTCGCCAAGCTCCCCGCGCTCATCGCGGGCCGGCGCGAGAACGGACGCGAGTTCGTCCGCCTGTTCGGCGACCGCGACGACCTGACCATCCAGCGCGAGAACGGCGAGAGCAGCTGGTTCGGCTTCGCCATGGTGCTCGAGGGGCGCCTCGGCGGACGCCGCGCGGAGCTCGCCCGCGCCCTCGCGGCTGCAGGAATCGAGGCGCGGCCGGTGGTTGCGGGCAATTTCACCCGCAACCCCGTCATGCGCCATCTCGACGCGATCGTGCCCGACACGCTGCCCGTCTCCGACGATATTCATGAGAACGGGCTGTTCGTCGGCAACCACCACTACCCGATCCCGCGCCAGCTCGAGCTGCTGGCGACGGTCGTCGACGGTCTGTGACGTTGAACACCATCGGTCACGGCCGTACGAGAAGACAGAGGACGACATGACGCACACCGCCAAGCGCGCGCTCATCACCGGCATCACCGGCCAGGACGGCAGCTACCTCGCCGAGCTGCTGCTCGCGAAGGGCTACGAGGTGCACGGGCTGATCCGCCGCGCGTCGACGTTCAACACCCATCGTATCGATCACCTCTTCACCGACCCGCACACGCCCGACCCGCGCCTCACACTCCACTACGGCGACCTCACCGACGGGTCGCGTCTGGTGACCCTGCTGGGGACGATCCGACCCGACGAGGTCTACAACCTCGCCGCGCAGTCGCACGTGCGCGTGAGCTTCGACGAGCCGGAATACACCGGCGACACGACGGGACTCGGCAGCGTTCGCCTCCTCGAAGCCGTGCGCGTCTCGGGTATCGACTGCCGGTACTATCAGGCCAGCAGCTCCGAGATGTTCGGTGCGACCCCGCCGCCGCAGAACGAATCGACCCCGTTCTACCCCCGCTCGCCGTATGGCGCCGCGAAGGTTTATTCGTACTGGATCACCAAGAACTACCGCGAGGCGTTCGGATTGTTCGCCGTCAACGGCATCCTCTTCAACCACGAGTCGCCCCGTCGTGGCGAGACGTTCGTGACCCGCAAGATCACGCGCGCCGTCGCGCGGATCGCCGCGGGCGAGCAGGAGGACCTCTACATGGGCAACCTCGACGCCGTGCGCGACTGGGGCTACGCACCCGAGTACGTCGAGGCGATGTGGCGCATGCTGCAGCACGACACTCCGCAGGACTACGTCGTGGCGACGAACACGGCGTGTACGGTGCGCGAGTTCCTCGAGTTCTCCTTCTCCCGAGTCGGGCTCGACTGGGAAAAGTATGTCCGCTTCGACGAGCGCTACCTCCGCCCTACTGAGGTCGACGCGCTCATCGGCGACTTCGGCCTCGCCCAGCGCGAACTGGGCTGGTCACCGCAGGTGACCGCGCCCCGGCTCGCCGAGATCATGGTCGATCACGATGTAGCGGCACTGGCCGAGGGCCGCGCTCACGCCGTGGACGTCGTCGACTGGGCGGCGATGTCGGGATCCGCCCCGGCATGAGCTCGCGCGGACGACTCGGACCGACCTGGACCTCGGGAGCGACCTAGGTACTACTGGCCCTCGGAGTGATCCTCGCGATCGTCTCGTTCGCCTCCGTGCTGGCGATGCCCGACCTGCTCTGGCATCCCGCCCGCGACGCGGAGCTGCGGGCGACCTATGACGCGTACCGCGAGACCGGCACGCTGCTTATCAAGGAGACCGGGTCCGGATCGTATGGCGTGCAGGCGCCCGCCCCGGGGCCGCTGACCTTCGCGACGTGGGACGACGATCCGGGCTCGTACATCATCGCGAGTCTCATGAGCGACGTGACCGGCTCGGACTCGCCCTACCCGGGTCTCGAGCTCGCACAGGCGCTTCTGGTCGCCCTCCCGCTCGTGTGGCTTCCCTTGGCCGTCGCCCGCGTCGTCGGACGCGTGCGCGCCGGGCTCGCAGTCGTACTGGTGCCTGTCGTCATGTTCGTTCTCAATCACGGAACTTGGCTCGCTGGCACCGAGTACGGTCAGGCGAATCTCGTCAGCAGCCTCCCGGTCTTTCGCCGCGCGCCGGAGCCGGAGCAGACCTCCGCCCCGCGCGGTCCTGTCGCCCCGGCGCCATAGACTCGACCCCATGCCCACCGCCGTAGCCGGCGCCCCAGGCTCCGCCCGGCGCTATGTTCACTCGTTGTGGCTGCTGTCGGCACGAGACCTGAAGGTCCGCTACTCGACGAGTGCGCTCGGGTATGTGTGGTCAGTCCTCGATCCGCTCGTGATGAGCGTGATCTACTGGTTCGTCTTCACCCTCGTCTTCCAGCGCGACGGCATCGGCGGCGAGCCGTACATCGTGTTCCTTCTCGCGGGCCTCCTGCCATGGGTGTGGTTCAACTCGTCGGTCAGCGACTTCACGAAGGCCTTCAAGCGGGATGCCAAGCTCGTGCGCTCCACGGCGATTCCACGCTCCATCTGGGTGGGCCGGATCGTCCTCAGCAAAGGTGTCGAGTTCCTCTTCTCGATCCCGGTGCTGCTCCTGTTCGCGCTCTTCGCACGGCTGCAGGTGCAGTGGAATCCGTTGATCCTGCTCTTTCCCCTCGGCGTCCTGCTGCAGACCGTTCTGCTCGTCGGGCTGGGTCTGCTCGTCGCACCCCTCTGCGCCCTCTGGGGTGACCTCGAACGCACCACCCGGCTGATCCTGCGTGCCCTCTTCTACGCGTCGCCCATCATCTACGGGATCTCCGACCTGCCCTCGACGTTCCGCGAGCTGGCGCTGTTCAACCCGCTGTCGGGGATCTTCACGCTCTACCGCTCGGGCATGTTCCCCGAGGAATGGAACCTGCCGGCTGTCGGCGTCGCGGCAGCGATGTCACTCGCGTTCCTCGCTCTCGGCGTCGTCGTGTTCCGCCGGCTCGAGCCCGCTGTGCTGAAGGAGCTGTGATGGCGTCCGAGCTCGCGATCCAGGTCGAGAACCTCGGCGTGCACTTCCGACGCAATCGGCGGGGCGGTCGCAGCCTCAAAGACCTCTTCGGCGGATCGGCCCGCCGCACGCGCCCGGGTGAGTTCTGGGCGCTGCGGAACGTCAGTTTCGACGTCGCGCGAGGTGAGGCGATCGGCGTCGTCGGCCGCAACGGGCAGGGCAAGTCGACCCTGCTGAAGCTCGTCGCCGGAGTGCTGCTGCCCGACGAGGGCTCGGTCACCGTCCACGGGGGAGTGGCGCCCCTGATCGAGATCACCGGTGGTTTCGTCGGCGACCTGACCGTGCGCGAGAACGTGCGCCTCACGGCGGGTCTCCACGGCATGTCCAAGGCCGAGATCGCGCGCCGCTTCGACGACATCATCGGCTTCGCCGAGATCGGCGATTTCGTCGAGACCCCCTACAAGCACCTCTCCAGCGGCATGAAGGTGCGCCTGGCTTTCGCCGTCGTCTCGCAGCTCGACGAGCCGACCCTGCTCGTCGACGAAGTGCTGGCCGTCGGCGACAAGGCGTTCCGCGAGAAGTGCTATCGCCGCATCGACGAACTGCTCGCCGATGGTCGCACCCTCTTCTTCGTCAGCCACAACGAGAAAGACCTGCGCCGCTTCTGCACACGCGGTCTCTATCTCGACAAGGGTGCGCTGAAGCTGGATGCCCCGATCGCCGAGGTGCTCGACGCCTACAACGCCGACTACAACCGCTGAACGCTCAGCGCTCGGCCGCGCTCAGCTCTCAGCCGCGCTCAGCCGCCACCAGCGGCGGCATCGGCTGCCACGCGCGGTCCCGGGCGATCTTGCGTCCATCGCGGAGGCCCCGGAACAGGTTCGACGTGCCCGAGATCTTCCGTTCGACGAAGAGTAGGCGGATGATCTCCTTGCCGAACGTGAGGGTGGTGCCCAGGCCGAACAGAACCGGCTGATAGACATCCAGCGCCCGGTAGTACTGCTTGATGAGCGCGCGGTTGCGCATGATGTAGTACCGGTAGGCATCCGATGACGCGTTCATGTGGCGGATGCCCATGTCCCACTGCTTGATCTCGCGGGTGCGGCGCAGCACGAACTCGTTCACGATCACCGATGTCGTCACGCGCGACGCGAGCCAGCCGTAGGTCTGGTCGTCCCAGTAGATGAAGAACCGGGGATCGGGCAGGCCGATCTGGCCCACGATGTCGCGGTGGATGAACATGCCCTCGAAGCAGCCCGAGTTCATCTCTTTGTAGCCCGAGTCGTCGAAGCCGCTCGGCGCGAACGGGATCGGGATGCCGAGACGCTCGGCGATCCGGTACTGCCAGTAGAACTCGCTGCCGTCGAAGTCGTAGCGCCGCCCCTGGATCGAACGGAACCGCGGCGCCCACGCGCCCATGCGGGCGAGACCGTCGGGCATGACCTCGACGTCGTCGTCCATGACCCAGATCCAGGTCGAACCCAGCTCGTAGGCGATGCGCATGCCCTCGCTGAACCCGCCCGACCCGCCGGTGTTGGTGTCGAGGCGCCGATAGACGATCTCGGTGCCGATCGAGTCGCGATACGACTCGACGACATCGGTCGTGTCATCGGTCGACGCGTTGTCGACGATCACGACGTGCCCGGGCTTCGGGTCCATCACGGTGATCGAGTCGAGCAGGCGCGTCAGCAGCGCCGAACGGTTGAAGGTGACGATCGCGATCGTCGCGCTCGCGGGCTCGAACGGCGCAGCGGAGTCCGCGTCGCCCGTCGCCGGGCGGGAAGAAGAGGGGAGCGTCATGACCTGGCGATTCTACCCCGGCGGCAGGGTCTGGACCGTCCCGGTGGGCGGCGGGCCGCTCGCGCCCAACCGCTCGCGCCACCCCCGCGACTGCCCGGCGCGCACGGCGCACAGCACCAGCAGCATCCATCCCAGACCGAACAGTGCGACCGACTCGAACACGCTCGTGACAGCGAGGGCGATCACCATGAGCGGCGTCCAGGCGTACACCACCGACCGCCGCTGGCTGGCGTCGAGCCACGACCTGACGAGCGCGAGCCCGCCGAGCACGCAGAAGAGCATCACGCCCACCCAGCCGAGCTGCAGGTGCACGTCGACATACGCGTTGAGCGCCGTCGTGTGCCGCTGCGAGAGTAGATGATTGATCGACGCGAACGGTTGCTCGGCGACGTCCCACGAGCCGTACCACCCCCAGCCCAGCACCGGCTGGCGCGCGGCGAAGTAGCGCGCCATCGCCCACAGGTGCGAGCGCATCGACAGGTCGTCCCGCGCGCCGAGCAGGTCGACGATGCGGGCGCGCTGCAGATACAGCGCGACGGATGCCACGGCCACGACCCCTGCGACGATCCACTGCACCCGCGTACGCCGCGCCGCCGGCACCGACCGTACGAGGGTCAGCACGGCTGTCGCCGCGCCCACCACGACGGCGAGCACCAGCACCGTCGGCGACGCCGACAAGAGCCCGAGCGCAGACGCCAGCGACAGTGAGAACACGGCGAGCCCCGGCCGCACCGAGTGCGTGCGCATCTCGACCGCGAACGTGATCATGGCGACCACGGCGACGAACCCCAGCATGTTGCGTGTGCCGAAGATGCCCTGGATCGGTCCGAACGAGGCGATGTGGCCCTGGATGCCGAGAAAGCGCAGCGGCGTGTCGAAGATGATGCCGCTCAGCACCTCGAGCACGAGCGAGAGCGTGAGCGCCGCGCGCAGCACGTCGCCGAGCGCCCGCACCGTCTGCAGTGTGTCGCGCACGTGCCCGATCGTGACGGCGAGGAGGGCCACCGCCGCCATCGCCGTCCATCGCCAGAAGCTCGAGAAGGCGTCGGTGCTCCAGAACACACTCGCGAACGCCCACGCGACGACCATCAGGAGTGTGGTCGGCACGAGGCGCAGGAACGAGATCTCCTCGCGCCGCGCGGCGAGCATGCCTACGGCGACGAGACACAGCCCCGTGATGACCGTGCGAAGTGTCACGACTCCCGCCACCGCGACGATCAGGTGCGTACCGACGAGCGTCGCGAACACCACCAGGGTGAACGCGCGGGCGAAGTCGGCCGATGCCGCGAGTCGCGCGAGCGCGCTCCAGCCGGAACCGCGCCCTGAGGCGGAACCGCCGCCTGCGCCGAGGCCGTTCATCCCGCCGGGGCCGCGCGGCACACCGGCATCCGATGTCACGGCGTCGCCCGCTCCCACTCGCCCTGCTCGCCCACGAGCCGCTGCTCCGACGCGCCTCGGCCGACGAGCGGCGCCTGCTTGATCTTGAAGGCCAGCATCACGACGAACAGCCACCCCCACCCGAGCAGCGGCGCCGACTCGGCGAGCCCCTGCACGAGCAGGATCGCGCCCACGAGCGTCGGCACGAGCGTGATCGGCGAGTACGGCCGGTCGGCGACGAGATCCCAGCGCGGCCGGTCGACGGCGAAGAACCACGACCGCCACACGAACGCCAGCATCGTCAGCCCGATGAGTGCGACGCCGATGATGCCCAACTGCAGGAACACGTCGAGCCACATGTTGTGCGCCTGCATGACGGTCTCGCCGTGGTCGACGATCCATCCGTCGAAGTGCGGTTCGGTCGGCACCCACGGCGTCGAGAAGCCCCAGCCGTGCCACGGATGCTCGATCGCGCGCTCCCACACCGCGCCCCAGATTGTCTCGCGCCCGGTGAGGTCGGAGGATCGCCCGAGCGCCGCGAAGATCCGTTCGCGCAGCACCCACAGCGTCGTGAGGCCCCCGAGGGCGACGACGGCGTACGCGATGTAGAAACGGGTGCGGCCGCCGGGGCGGCGCGTCGTGCGCATGAGCAGCACGGCGGCGAGCACGACGATCACGGCCGCCGCGGCGAGCGACGCCGTCGCCGAGCCGGCGCGCACGAACAAGAAGGCGGCGAGGACGAACCACAGCACGAGGAGCGTGCGGCGGGGCGCGCGCGAGGCAATCCGCACGGCGAAGACGATCATCGCGAGAAGGGCCGCGTAGGCGAGCGGGTTCGCGTTGCCGAACAGGCCTTGGATGCGCCCGCCGTCGAACAGGTTGTCGCGCGACCAGTACACGATCGGGTCGTAGTGCACCCCCGGCGTGGGCCGCACGAACCCGGGCAGGATCGGCCCGCCCCAGACGAGCGACACCCACAGCTCGAAAACGAGCGAGAGCCCCAGAACCCACTTCAGCGCCGACGCGATCGCCCGCACGAGCTCTCGCCACGTGAGCACCGACCCGACGAACATCGCCTGCACGGTCGTCGTCAGCAGCAGCAACAGCGTGAGTGCGGTCGCGGACGGGTACGCGCTCCAGAGCAGGGATGCCACGGCCCACAGCACGTACAGCAGTGCGAACCACGGGAGGCGCCGCCACTGCACTTCGGGCCGCAGGATCACCCAGAGGAGGCCCGACACGAGCCCCGTGACGACGGCGACGATCGCCGAGACGAGCGTGCCGAACGCCATCAACCACGACGTGCCCGCGACGGCGGCGGCGATCACGAAGATGCACCACCCGCGCAGCAGCAGGTGCCCGGTCGTCTCGCGGATCGGCGCCTGCGGCGGTGCCGAGACGGGATGCTTCGTGTGGACGACCATGGTCTGATCAGGGTATCGCGCGCGCGTCCTAGGCTTGGGGCATGCTGATCCCGATCTCGAACACCCCGCGGGACTACTCGTGGGGCTCCACCGACCTCATCGCGCGCCTGCAGGGGCGCACGCCCACGGGGCGGCCCGAGGCCGAGATCTGGTACGGCGACCACCCCGGCAGCCCCTCGCAGGTGCTCGGCGCCGGCGGCGGCACGCTCGATACGGCACTTGCCGACGCGGGTGAGGCGCCGCTGCCCTACCTTTTGAAGCTGCTCGCCACGGGGTCGTCACTGTCGATCCAGGCGCACCCGACGCGCGCGCAGGCCCGCGAGGGCTTCGCCCGCGAAGAGGCGGCGGGTGTACTGCGGGATGCCGCCGACCGCCTCTACCGCGACGACAACCACAAACCCGAGATCATCGTCGCCCTGAGCGACGAGTTCCACGCTCTCGTCGGAGTGCGTGATCTCGCCACCACGCGGCGGCTGCTCGCCGCGCTCGGCGACGGCCCCGCCCTCTCGCACCTCGATGGCCTGCTCGCAGGCGCCGACCCCGAGAGCGCCGTGCGCCGAGCCCTCGAGTGGGCGCTCACCGAGGCTACCGCGGCCGACGTCGCCGAGCTGACGGCCGACCTCGAGCGGGCGACCGATCCGGCGTTCGCCGACGAAATCGCGTCGCTCCGCATCGCGGCGCGCGACTTCCCCGGCGACCGGGGGCTCTTCGTCGCGCTGCTGATGAACCTCGTCGTCCTGCACCGCGGCGAGGCGCTCTTCGCGCCCGCGGGCGTCTTGCACGCCTATCAGTCGGGGCTCGGCGTCGAACTCATGGCGGCGAGCGACAATGTGCTGCGCGGCGGACTGACCCCAAAGCACGTCGACGTGCCCGAGCTGCTGCGCGTGCTCGACCCGTCGGTGGGGCCGGCTCCGCTCGTCGCGCCGCAGCCGCTCGCCAACGGGGTGGCGGAATTCGCCCCGCCAGTGGACGATTTCGCCCTCACCCGCGTCGAGCTGGGCGGAACGCCCGTCACGCTTGACCTGCGCGGCGCGGCCATCGCCCTGGCGACCGGGGGAGAGGTGACGATCGACGACGGCGACGAACGGGTCGTGCTCGCTCCCGGCAGCGCGGTGTACGTCGGCGGGGGAGCCCGTTCGATCGTGCTCTCGGGCGTCGGCGAGGCCTTCGTGGCGCAACCCGGGCGCGACGCCGTCGAGGCCTGATCGCGCGCCCGTGACGGGCGCGACACGCCGGTCGGAACGCGGGTGAAGGTTCAATGACGCCTTGAGGGTTTACGATCTGCGACTTGACCCCAGCGAATGACAGCGGTGTAATTATCCCAACACGCGCACCGGCGTGAAGGGAATCAGTGGGGAGAACGATATGACGGGTTACCGTTCCGGGGTCCCTGAGAACTGGTTCGTCGATCCGGTGAACCTCGGCGTTCCCGGGGTGCGGCGTCCGGCGGCCACCGACGCGGACAGCACCCTGGCCTGGCAGGCAGACGCCCTGTGCGCGCAGACCGATCCCGAGGCGTTCTTCCCCGAGAAGGGCGGCTCGACCCGCGACGCCAAGCGCATCTGCACCACGTGCGACGTACGCGATCAATGCCTCGAGTACGCGCTGCAGAACGACGAGCGCTTCGGCATCTGGGGTGGGCTCAGCGAACGCGAGCGCCGCAAGCTCAAGCGCCGCGCCTGACGACGGTCGCTCCACGCTCCTCCTGCCGGGTTCGGCCGGTCACCGTGTCGCGGGCTGGGGCGGGCCGCACCCGCGCTTAGGCTGACCAGGTCATGCCCGCCCGAGTACACGCGCTGCTGGTCGTGCGCCCCGAGGGGCGCGTGGCCGCCGACATCCATCTGGAACGGACGCTCACCGCGCTCCGTGCACAGTCGCGCCCGGTCGACGCGCTGACCATCGTGCTGTGCGACGCGGATGCCACGGTGCAGGCCGTCGCGGCGGCATCCCACGCGGAAGGCGTGATCTCGGCCGACCGTCGCACGAGCTTCGCCGATGCCTTGGCGCTCGGCTCGCACCGCCTCGAAGGCGACGCCGTGTGGGTGCTCACGCACGACACGATTCCGGCGCCCGATGCCCTCGCCCGCCTCGCCGGAGCGCTCGAGACGGCGCCCTCGGTCGCGTTCGCCGCACCCAAGCTCGTGCGTGCCGACGAGACCGACCGCATTGTGTCGCTCGGGGTCTCGATGACCCGCTACGGCCGCACCGTGGGCCTCGCCGACGGCGAGCACGACCAGGGTCAGCACGATGCGGGCGAAGATGTGCTCGGCACCGACGTGCGCGGCATCCTCGTGCGTGCCGATGCCTGGCGACGGCTGGGCGGCATCGACCGGGCGCTCGCGGGAGCGGACGAAGGCCTCGACCTCGGCATCCGTGCCCGCCTGCGCGGCGGCCGGGTGGCCCTCGCGCCCACCGCGATCGTCGCGATCGCCAGCGTCGGCCCCGCGCCCGCG
>NZ_JAAGRY010000024.1 GCF_015707995.1 Microbacterium paulum | reverse complement strand
ACGCTCTTCCGATCTCCCACCATCGATCCCGCCCTCTACCGCGACCGCGACCTCGTGCCGATCCGGCGCGCGCTGATCTCGGTCAGCGACAAGACCGACGTGCTGCCGCTCGCGCAGGCGCGGTGCAGGCGGCCGCGCGCGGCGGCGCCGGCGACGAAGCCGACCGCGACGATGAGCAGCACGCTCACGAGCATCCACGGTGTCGCGGTCTCGGGCACGATGCCGAGTGCGGGCACGCCGGGGAGGACCCCGACGTTCGTGCCCGCCGGCGAGACGGCGGTGCCGGTGCCGAGCGCGAAGCCGGGACCGGCCACGAACGCCCCGCCCCAGACAATCAGTGTCGGGAGGTATGCGAGCTGTGCGAGGGCGAGCAGCGCGCCGCCGGCGACGTCGACGTGGGATGCCTCGAACAGCGCGATCACCTGGCCGCCGCGCAGCACCGTCGCCACAGCGACGATCAGCGCGCCCGCGCCCACGAAGCCCGCGACGGCGATGCCGATGCCGCGCGCGGCGGCCTCGGGCACACCGGCCCATCGCGGGTCGCGCTCGGCGCGCAGACGCACCGCGTCGACGAGACCGTCGTCGCCGTTCCGCCACGCCCCGACGAGCGCCCCGGCGAGGGCGGGCACCGCGAACACGGCGGTCGGGAGGAGGAGTGCCTGCCAGCCGTAGACCGCCGCGACGGGGTTGCCCGAGCTGCGCCACAGCAGCCACGCGATCACCGCCATGACGACCGCGCCCGTCACCACCCCGACGACCCACGCGCCGGCGCGCGCCGCGCGCGCCCCCGAACGGGCGGCGAACACGGCGGTGAAGACGGTGAAGGCGAGCGGCGCCAGCGACAGCCAGAAGGTCGCCGCGTCGGCGGGGATGCCGACTGCGTTCAGGTACTCCGGCGGGAGGGTGATGCGCAGCGGCACCAGCTGGCCGAGCTGCCACAGCCGCACCGACGTCGGCCAGAGCGACGCCCAATCGGCCCCGCCGCCGAGCCCGAACACCCACAGCACGGTGAGCGGGGCGAGGGTGGCCGCGACACCGACAGCCGCCGCGACCAGGGCGTCGACGGCGGCCAGGAGAGAGACGAGAAGGCGATTCATGCGCGTTCGACCCTACCCAGCCGAGCAGAGCGCGCCGTGCGGGCGCGCGGCGGGGGACGGAGAGCGCCCCGGCATCCACTAGCGTTTTCGCTGGAGGAATCATGTCTGAATCGCGCCCGCAGGCGACCCGCACCACCGAACCGGCGCCGGTGGGCGCCCTCGACCGCTTCTTCGAGATCACGAGGCGCGGCTCGACCGTGGGCACCGAGGTGCGCGGCGGCCTCGTCACCTTCGTGACGATGGCCTACATCGTGGTGCTGAACCCGATCATCCTGTCGGGCAAGGAGGACATCGCCGGCAACACCCTCGCGTTCGGCGCCGTCGGCGCGGTGACCGCGCTGACCGCGGGCGTCATGACGATCCTGTTCGGACTCGTCACGCGGCTGCCGTTCGGCTTCGCTGCGGGCCTCGGCATCAACGCGTTCCTCGCGTTCAGCGTCATCCACGAGGTCACCTGGCCCGAGGCGATGGCCCTCGTCGTCATCAACGGTGTGATCATCGTGCTGCTCGCGGCGACCGGTCTGCGCAAGATGATCTTCGACGCGGTGCCCGTGCAGCTGAAGCTCGCGATCACCGTCGGCATCGGCCTGTTCATCGCGTTCATCGGGTTCATCAACTCCGGATTCGTCACCGCGACGGGCTCGAACTCGCCGCCCGTCGGCCTCGGCATCGGCGGCTCCGTGGCATCCGTGCCCACCCTGCTGTTCGTCATCACGCTGATCCTCACCTCGGTGCTCGTCGCGCTGAAGGTCAAGGGCGGGATGCTCATCGGCCTGATCGTCGGCACCGTGCTCGCCGTGATCGCCGAGGCGATCTGGCACCTCGGCTCGGCCGTCGACCACCCGGGCGGGTGGGGACTCACGATCCCGGCGCTCACCGGATCGCCGGTGAGCGTGCCCGACCTCAGCCTCGTCGGCGCCGTCGACTTCTCGTTCGATTT
The DNA here is from genome assembly GCF_015707995.1 of Microbacterium paulum. Classification (GTDB taxonomy): domain Bacteria; phylum Actinomycetota; class Actinomycetes; order Actinomycetales; family Microbacteriaceae; genus Microbacterium; species Microbacterium paulum. The sequence goes on along the minus strand of NZ_JAAGRY010000024.1, from coordinate 40,085 downwards.
CGCCAAGGTCGGCTTCGTCACGCTGCTCATGCTCGTGTTCACCCTCGTCTTCTCGAACTTCTTCGACGCGATGGGCACGATGACCGGTCTCGCCAAGGAGGCGGGGCTCGCCGACGAGAAGGGCGACTTCCCGCGCATCAAGTCCGCGCTGATCGTCGAGGGTGTCGGCGCGATCGCCGGTGGCGCGACCTCGTCGTCGTCGAACACGGTGTTCATCGAGTCGGGCGCCGGCATCGGCGAGGGTGCGCGCACGGGCCTCGCGAACGTCGTCACGGGTCTCGTGTTCCTCCTCGCGATGTTCTTCACCCCGCTCACCTCGATCGTGCCGACCGAGGTCGCCGCGGCGGCGCTCGTGATCGTCGGAGCGATGATGATGGCGCAGATCAAGAACATCGACCTCACCGACTTCCGCGTGCTCATGCCGGTGTTCCTCACGATCACCGTCATGCCCATGACCTACTCGATCGCGAACGGCATCGGCGCGGGCTTCGTCAGCTGGGTGCTGCTGCACGCGTTCTCCGGCCGCGCGAAGACCATCAGCCCGCTGCTGTGGATCGTCGCCGCCGGGTTCGTGATCTTCTTCGCCCGCGGCCCCATCGAAGCGCTGCTGGGCGCCTGAGCGTCACTCCCCCACACGGGGGATGCCGTCGACCCATTCGATCGGACGCGTGACGAGACCCCGGTACATGTACAGCTCGTCCCACGAGTGGAAAACGAGCGTGTCGGCGTCACCGCGGCTCACGACGTCCTGCCCGCCGGGCCCGCGCAGCTCGCCCGCGCTGCGGAGGATCGGTTCGTCGAGCTTCTCGTAGGGTCCCTCGATGCTCTCGGCCGTGGCGGCTCCCACCGCGTAGAAGTCGCCGCCGTAGTCGTTGGCGGAGTAAAGCAGAACGTAGCGGCCGTCGCGGTGCACGAGCGTCGGGGCTTCCACGAGCGCGCCCTCCCAGTCGAGGGTCTGCCGGAGGAGGCGGATCGGCGCGCCGGTCAGTGACAGGCCGTCCGCAGACAGTGCGGCCATCTCGATCCAGGTGTCCTGCGCACAGCAGTTCCCGTCGGTCTTCCAGAGCAGGTAGCGCGTGCCGTCGAGGTCATCGAACGTCGACGCGTCGATCGCGCCGCCCTCCTCGACGGGACAGACGAGTGGCTCGTCGGACGCGGGAACGAAGTCGTCGTCGATCGTGGCGGCCGTTGCGACCCCGATGCACTGCCGGCCCGACGCGGTGTCCTGCGCCGTCACGTACATGACGTACCCCGACCCGGGCTCTGAGGCGGCGACTACCTCCGGTGCCCACGTACGGCCGGGTGAGGCCCAGCCGGGAAGTCGTGGCAGGACATCGCGGTTCTCGACCGTCCACTCCACGAGGTCCGCCGAGTGCGCGACCCGGAGGTTGAGACCGGGTCCGCCCGTCGCGAATGCGGCGAAGCCCTCTCCGTCGAGGGCGACGACATCGGGATCAGGGAAGTCGGCGTCGATCGCGAACACCGACGGTGCGACGGGGGTCGACGGTGCCGGAGGCTCGTCTCCCCCGTCAGCCGCACAGCCGACCAGGAGCAGGACGGCGACGGTCGACGCGAGGGCCGATAGCCGGCGGGTCATCCCTTGACCGCCGCTCCGGCGACGGAGTCGACGATCTGCCGCTGCGCGAACGCGAAGAGCACCAGCACCGGGACCGAGGCGATCACAGCTCCCGCCATCACGATGCCGAAGTGCGTCCGGTAGGCGCCCTGCAGCATGGCGAGGCCCGGCTGGAGGGTCATGTTCTCGGGCGAGAGCAGCACGTACACGGGCCAGAGGAAGTCGTTCCAGTTCCCGAGGAACGACAGCACCGCCAGCGTCGCCAGCGCCGGCTTCGCCAGCGGCAGGGCGACTTGGAGGAAGATCCGGAACTCGCCCGCTCCGTCGATCCGGGCCGCTTCCTCGACTTCCACGGGGAGACCCACGAAGAACTGCCGGAGGAAGAAGACACCGAACGCGCTGGCCGCCCCGGGCACGGTGATCGCAAGGATGCTGTCGAGCCAGCCGAAGTTCTCGACGATGAGGTAGTTGGGAATGAGGAAGACGACGGGCGGCACAAGCAGAGTGGCGATGATCAGACCAAAGATGATGCGCTTGCCGGCGAAGTCGAGACGGGCGAGCGCGTAGGCGGCCATCGAGGCGGTGACGAGGATCAGGACCGTCTGCAGTGTCGCCGCCGCGAAGCTGTTCCACAGCCAGAGGAAGATCGGCTGCTGACCGCTGAGAAGCAGTTGCTGGTATGCCTCGAGGGAGAACGGGTCGGGAAGCGCGTACGGATTGCGCACGGCATCGGCATCCGTCTTGAACGACGTCAACAGCATCCACGCGAGCGGGAAGATGACCACGAGCGCGAGAGCGCCGAGGATGGCGTAGAGCACCGCACGGGATGCCACACGGCGGGAGGCGGTCATGAGGAGACCCTCTCTGCGCGCTCGCGCTGCAGACGGAAGTTGATGACACTCACGATGGCCAGGATGGCGAAGAGGATGTAGCTCATCGCGGCCGCCGGAGCCATGTTGTTCTGCGACAGACCCTGGTCGGCGATGTACATGATGGCGGTGCGGGTGGCCGTGCCGGGCCCGCCGTTGGTGAGCAGGTAGGACTGGCCGAACATGTTCGCGGAGGCCAACACTGTGGTCGTCGTGATGAAGAGCATGACCGGGCGCAGACCCGGCAGGGTGACGCTGAAGAACGCACGGACCGGTCCTGCGCCGTCGAGGGCGGCCGCTTCGTACAGGTCTCCGTTGATCCCCTTCAGACCCGCCAGGAAGATGACCGTGTTCAGGCCCGCGGTCCACCACACGGTGACGCCGACGAGCGAGACCCACACCCACGGCGTGTCGACGACCCAGGGGATGTCGTCGGGCAGGCCGACCAGGCCCAGCAGATGGTTGAGGATGCCGGACTGCGTGTCGAAGATGTACATCCACACCACACCGACGATGGCGACGCCCAGAACGTACGGGGCGAAGAACAGCGTGCGGAAGAAGGTCGCACCACCCAGCTTCTGGTTCAGCAGCAGCGCGATCAGCAGCGGCAGCACCACCAGGAGCGGCACGCTGGCGACGACAAAGATTCCGGTGGCCCTCATCGACTCCCAGAAATCCGCGGAGGTCGTGCTGCCAGGTGTGAACAGGTTGAGGTAGTTCTGCACCCCCACGAAGTTCTGCTCGTCGCGGAAGGGGCTCCAGTCGGTGAGGCTGATCCACGCGCCGAAGATCGCCGGGGCGATGACGAAGGTGCCGAACAGGGCGAGGAACGGCGCGAGGAACACGTAGGCGATGAGAGTGCGGCGCGTGCGACCGGACACACCCCGGCCGCCCGGCCGGGCGCCGCGGGGGCGCTCGACCGGGACGGCCGTCGTGAGAGCGATGTCAGCCGCCATACTTCGACGTGTTCTGCTCGATGATGGCGTCGGCCTTGGCCTTGGCGTCGTCGAGGGCGGCCTGCGGCGACTTCTTGCCGGTCAGCGCCTCGTTGATCGCTGTCGTGATGAGCGCGTTCGCCTCGTTGATGCCGGGCGAGACCGTCTCGTAGCGGGCGTACTCGAGCTCTTCCATGAACGGCTCCAGGTTCGGGTAGCTCGACAGCAGCTCGGGGTCTTCGCGCACCGTGTTGGCGGCGGGTAGTTCGCCCGTCTCCGCCCAGCCGAGCGAGTTGTCGTTCATCCACTTCACGAAAGTCGCCGCGGCGGCGGTCTTGTCGGCATCCTGACCCTTGTTGGACGGGAACACCCAGTGGGTCGAGCTCGACCAGACGGCCTTCTCGGTTCCGATCTGCGGCACCGGTGCCGCCGCCCAATCGAGGTCGCCGAACGCGGAGTTGGTGGTCTGCCACACGCCGTTCCAGTTGAACGCCGTGTCGCCGGCCAGGAGAGCCTTGATGTTGCCATCCTGCGCGACGTTGGCGGGGCTGTAGCCCTTGTCGACGAGGTCGGTCATCCAGGTGAGCGCCTGGACGCCGGCCTCGGAGTTGAACGTGGCTTCGGAGACGTCGTCGTTGTAGAGCTCGCCACCGAATTGCCAGAGCAGGCTCTGGAACTCGAAGGTGCCGGTGAAGACATAGCCGTCGACCCACTCGCCCTTCACGCCCGCGCCTTTGAGCGCCTCGAGGGCGGCGAGGTACCCGTCTTTGTCGGTGGGGATCTCGGTGATGTCCGCCTTGGCGAGCACCTCTTTGTTCACGAACAGTCCGAGTGGGGTGACACTCCACGGGACGGCATACTGCGCGTCGTCGTAGTTGCCCTTGTCGAACACCCCTGCGGGGAAGTCGTCGGCGCTGTAGCCCAGATTGGACACGATGTCGTCGGCGGGGATCAGGAGCTTCTGCGCTGCATAGGTGGCCAGGTCGTCACCGTGGAGCACGGCAACGTCGGGACCCTTACCCGCCTTGATCGCGAGCGGCATCTTGGCGTTGATGTCGGCCCACTCCTGCGGGACGTTCTTCACCGCGATGTTGTCGTGCTCGGCGTTGAACTGGTCGATGAGCTTGGGCACGATCGTCGGCGCCGCGCCACCGGTCCAGCCGTGCCAGAAGGTGATCTCGACCTTCGGCCCGTTGTACTCCCCGCCGGATACCCCCTGCTCGGCCGGGCCCGATCCGGCGCAGCCGGCGAGCGCGAGGGCGACCGAGGCGGCAAGACCCGCCGCGAGTCCGCGCGCGATTGCCTTCTTCATGTGATTGCTCTCCTTTGAGTTGGTGCCCAGTTCGACCAGGGCGCTGTGGATCACGTGAGCCCGAATGTACAGCGCTAGAAAATCGGTGTCAAGGGCCCGAAGCGTCGAAGTCGGACGCTGTACGACCCAGGCGGTAGGGTGGGGGCGCCGGATCGACGGAGGAGCCAAGGATGCGCGGACCCCGATTGCAGGATGTCGCCGAGCGGGCGGGCGTGTCGATGAAGACCGTTTCGAACGTCGTACGCGACTACCCCCACGTCTCGCCGCAGATGCGTGCACGCGTGCAGCAGGCGATCGACGAGCTGGGCTACCGCCCCAACGTCGTCGCCCGGCGACTGGCCACAGGTCGCACGGGGTTCATCGCCCTCGCCTTCGCCGACGTCGCCATCCCCTACTTCGCCGAGCTGTCGCGCGCGACCTCCCGAGCCGCAGCGGTCTTCGAGTATCGGGTTCTGCTGGAGGAGACCGACGCCACGCTCGAGGGCGAGCGCGCACTCATGGCCAGTTCGGAGGCGGGTCTGATCGACGGGATGATCTTCCAGCCGAGCGCGATGTCGTCAGCCGAGATCGCCCGGCATCGCATCGACATCCCGATCGTCTTGCTGGGCGAGACGCCCGCGCCGCTGACGATCGACCGCGTCATGATCGACAACGTCGCCGCAGCGCGAGAGATCACGCAGCATCTGATCGCCAGCGGTCGGCGTCGCATCGGCTTCGTCGGGCATGAGGCGTCGTCTCTCACCGAGACCTCCCGTCAGCGTCTCCTCGGCTATCAGGAGGCCCTGCAGGAAGCCGGAATCGCCGCCGACCCGGCGCGGCTCGTGGCCTCCGGCGCGGTCGCGGCAGCCGAGGCGGTGGATGCCGTCCGCGAGGCCCTGGACGGCGGCCTCGATGTCGACGCACTCGTCTGCCGCGACGACCTCGCCGCGATCGGCACACTGCGCGCTCTCCAAGAGCGCGGCATCCGCGTGCCCGAGGACGTCGCCGTCACCGGATGGGACGACACGCGCCTGAGCGCCGTGACCTTCCCGTCGCTGACGACGGTGAGCCCCGACATCGACACCATCGTCTCGCGGGCGCTCGCGCTGCTTGACGAGCGCATCAGGGGGTACGACGGTGTGGGGCGACACGAGATCGCCCCCCACCGGATCGTCGTCCGCGAGAGCGCCCCCGCCTGACGCGCGCTTTACAGCGCTGCATCCGACGGGGGCGCCCCGCCGTCGGCGCTCAGCGGCTCACCGTGACCTCCACTGGGCGGCTCACCGTGGCCCCTGCCGCGTTGCGGAACTCGACCTCGTAGCGGTGCACCCCGGGCGCGACACCCTCGACCGTCAGCCTCGCGCGTTGCGCCGACTGTGTCGCCGCAGTCAGCGTGCCCTCGCCGAGAACGACTTCTCCTTCGCGGAAGACGTATGACGTCGCGTTCGTCCCCCACCACAGGTCGGCGGTCAGCGTGAACGCGCCGTCGCGATCGTGGTTGTCGTGGCTCAGCACAGGACGGGCGGGAGCGGCATCAGTCACCGACACCCGCAACGGAGAGACGGCGGTGACCCCGCGAGAGTTCACGAGCTCGCCGGTGTACACATACTCACCGTCGACGCGGCCCCGGATGTCGACCGTAGCCCGCTGCGCGGCGGGGCTCGCCGGATCGAGGCGCGTCGACGCAACCAGCACACCGTCCTCGTACAGGCGGAACACGCTCGCATTCTGCCCCCACCACAGGTCCATCGTGATCGTGTAGTCCCCGTCTCGCAGCCCCGTGTCCCATCCGTTGTCAGAGGACAGCACGCCCGTGGCCGGAGCCGCCGTCGCGCCGTCGTCGATCGGGCGCGCGTCGACCCGGATCAGGTCGAGCTCGGCATACCCGACGCCCTTCGACAGACGCACGGTGTTCTCTCCGGCGCGCAGGTCGAGATCGAGACCGGCGAAGATCCAGTTGTCCCAGCCGTTGCTCGGCAGTTCTACGGACCCGGCGGAGGCTCCGTTGACGGACACGCGATGCGTACTCGTCGATCCAGTGCCGCTGGAGTACCGCACGTCGACGCCGTAGAGGCCGTCAGCGGGTGCCGTGACCGTGAACTCCACCCAGCTGTCATCGAAGTCGATGTAGCCCACCTTCCTGTGCCCGGACGCTCCAGGCACCGACACGTCGACGACGCGCGCGCGGTGCACCTCGGCATCCTCCGCCTCGTATGTTCGCTGGGGAACGGTCGTGTCACCCGAGGGCATCGGGACCGTCTCATAGGTGGACACCGGTGACCCGAAAACGGGCGAGCCGCCATCCCAGGTGAAGCGCTGGGCACGGATGGTCCGCCCGTCCCACCCTCGGTCCTTCACGGTGCTCGCGTGGTAGACGATCCAGTCCTCCGTTCCGTCGGGCGACGTCGTGAAGGTGTGATGGCCGGGCCCCCATGCCGTGTCGCGCTTGGCGAACACGCACCCGTCGGACTTCTCCCACGACGCTGGGTCGAGCACGTCGCCGCCGCGCGCCGTCAGCGTGCCGAGGCAGTAGTCCTCGGTCCAGCTGCCGCTGGCCGAGTAGACGAGCGTCGTCACCCCGCCGCGCTCGAGTACCTCGGGACCTTCCTGGATCGGCAGAGCCACCCGCTCCCAGGGCTCGGTGGGCTCGGACAAGCGCACCCGCTCGCCGCTGATCGTGAGGGGGTCGCTCATGGGGGCGATGTAGAGGCTCTGGCCCTCGTCGACCATCCCCTCCCATCCCGACCAGAGGAAGTATAGAGAGCCGTCGTGCTGCATGACGGTCGCGTCGATCGCCCACCGATCGGTGGGAGCTGCGATCTTCACCGGGTCCGACCACTCCCCCTGCGGATCGTCGGTGAGGGCCCGAATGCCGTACATGCGGTGGTTCGCGTTCGCGCCGTCATCGGCGGCGAAGTAGATGTACCACTCGCCGTCGATCAGCAGGATCTCGGGCGCCCAGACGTTGCAGCACAACGGGCCCTCGGCGTCCGGTTCCCACACGCGGGTCACGACGCCGTCGGTCATCGCGGCGAGACTCGTCGACTCTCGTACCCAGACGCCGTCGGCGTCGGAGCTCACGGAGTAGTAGCGGTCGCCCTGACGCACGATCGACGGATCCGCGCCCTTCAGGACCGGATTGTAGAAGTCGGCAGGCGGGACATCGGCGGCGGACGCGACGGTCATTCCGGCCGATGCCGCGCCGACGGCGAGGAGCAGCGCCACCAGGGCTGCTCCGAGTCGAGATCGTAGGGGAGAACGGTTCATGGGTTCCTCTCGTGCCCGCATCGTCGCGGGTCCGCCGAATCTACAGCGCAGCAAAGCAAGCGTCAACGGCTTTCGAACGCTCGTTCCACTCGGTTTACAGCGCTGGACTTTTGGGGCATGCTGGACGACATGATCGACGACGACCGTGAAGCGACGGCGAGCCCGCCGTCCCCCGACGGGACCCACCCTCGCCCTCAGTTGACCCGCCCGCAGTGGACAGACCTCTCGGGATCGTGGCGCTTCACGTTCGATGACGCGGACGAAGGACTCGCCGCCGGCTGGCATCGCCCTCATCCCAATGCGGAATCACCCTTCGACCGCGAGATCCGTGTACCGTTTCCGCCCGAGTCCCCCGCGTCGGGCATCGGGGATACGGCGCATCACCGTGTGAGCTGGTACTCGCGGTCTTTCGGCGGCGCCGACCTCGATGCCGCCGGTTTCGGCACCGGGTGGGGCACCGGGTGGGGCACCGGGCGGCGCTTGCACCTCCACTTCGGTGCCGTCGACTACCGCTGCCACGTGTGGGTCGACGGACAGCAGGTGGGAGACCACGAGGGCGGCCACACTCCGTTCGGCTTCGACATCACTGATGCGCTGGCCGACACCGAACGGCACACGATCGTCGTCCGAGTGGAGGACGATCCGCATGACATCGGACAACCCCGCGGCAAGCAGGACTGGCGCGAGCAGCCCCACGTGATCTGGTACCACCGCACGAGCGGCATCTGGCAGCCCGTCTGGCTCGAGGCCACTCCGACGGTGGCCACGACGGCGGTGCGGTGGAACCCCGACCCGCGCCGCGGTGTCGTGGCCGTCGACCTCGAGCTCTCGCGAGCCCCGGAGAGCCCCACCCGGGTTCGGATCGACCTGTCGTTCGACGGGCGTCCGCTCGGAAGCGTGGAGACCGACGTGGTCCACGACGAGGTCGCCCTGGCCGTGCCCGTCGCCGACCTTCTCAACGGCCAGGCATACGAAGAGCTCCTGTGGTCACCCGAGCATCCGCGTCTGGTCGACGCGACCATCACGGTGGGCGAGGACGTCGCCCGCTCCTACCTCGGCATCCGCACCGCGCACGTCGAGCGGCGACGCTTCTTCCTCAACGACCGGCCGTACTACGTGCGCTCGGTGCTCAATCAGGGGTACTGGCCGGAGACCCACCTTGCGGCGCCGTCGCCGGATGCGCTCCGAGACGAGGTGCAGCTCATCAAGGATCTCGGCTTCAATGCCGCACGGGTGCACCAGAAGTTCGAGGATCCGCGTTTCCTGTACTGGGCCGACCGCCTCGGGCTGCTCGTGTGGGGCGAGGCGCCGGCGAGCTTCACCTTCTCGCCCACCACGGTCGCGCGCACAGTGCGCGAGTGGCTCGATATCGTCCGACGCGACTATTCGCATCCATCGATCGTCACCTGGGTGCCGCTGAACGAGAGCTGGGGCGTGCAGCATATCGCGCATGACTCCCGCATGCGCGCGTTCGCGCGCGCGCTCGTCGCCCTCACGAAAGCGTTGGATGCGACCCGTCCCGTCGTATCCAACGATGGCTGGGAGCAGGTCGACACCGACATCGTCGCCATTCACGACTACGACGCCGATCCCGCGCGCGTCGCCGCGCGGTACGAGACCCACGACGACATCGCGCGACTGCTCGAGGGGGTCGGACCGGCCGGTCGGGTGCTGATCCTCGAGGGCGACGTGTCGCAGGCACCGGTGATGCTCACCGAGTTCGGCGGCATTTCCTTCGACGGCGAGGCAGAGCCGGATGCCTGGGGATACTCGTCGGCCGCGTCCGCTGACGACTTCGACGAGCGGCTGCACGGTCTCATGCGAGCCGTGCACGCCAGCCGGGCTCTTGCAGGGTTCTGCTACACGCAGCTGACCGACACACTGCAGGAGACCAACGGTCTCCTGCGCCCCGATCGCACCCCGAAGCTTCCGTTGGAGCGTCTGCGGGCAATCATGACCGGCACCGCCTGACACCGCCACCGAACGCGAAACCGCCCGTATGTCACGCTGTGGAGGCCCACAGCGTGCATACGGGCGGTTTCGCGTTGTCGGCTAGAGCGCTTCGACGATCTCGCGCATGAGGGCCGCGGTCTCGGACGGCGTCTTGCCGACCTTCACACCGGCCGCCTCGAGCGCTTCCTTCTTGGCCTGCGCGGTGCCCGCAGAGCCCGAGACGATCGCACCGGCGTGGCCCATCGTCTTGCCCTCGGGGGCGGTGAAGCCGGCGACGTAGCCGACGACGGGCTTCGTCACGTGCGCCTTGATGTACTCGGCCGCGCGCTCCTCGGCGTCGCCGCCGATCTCGCCGATCATGACGATCGCCTTCGTGTCGGGGTCGGCCTCGAACGCCTCGAGCGCGTCGATGTGCGTCGTGCCGATGATCGGGTCGCCGCCGATGCCGATCGCGGTCGAGAAGCCGAGGTCGCGCAGCTCGAACATCATCTGGTAGGTCAGCGTGCCCGACTTCGAGACGAGACCGATCGGGCCCTTGCCGGTGATGTTCGCGGGCGTGATGCCCACGAGCGCCTCGCCGGGGGTGATGATGCCGGGGCAGTTCGGGCCGATGATGCGGGTCTTGTTGCCCTTCGAGGTCGCATACGCCCACGCCTCCGCCGTGTCGCCGACGGGAACGCCCTCGGTGATGACGACGAGGAGCGGAATGTCCGTGTCGATGGCCTCGATCATCGCGTCCTTCGTGAACGCCGGCGGCACGAAGGCGATCGACACGTCGGCGCCGGTCGCCTCGATCGCCTCGGCGACCGAGGCGAAGACGGGCAGGTCGACGGCGTTGCCGTCCTTATCGGTGTGCGAGACGGTGGTGCCCGCCTTGCGCGCGTTGACGCCGCCGACGACGTTCGTGCCCGCCTTCAGCATGAGCGCCGTGTGCTTGGTGCCCTCGCCGCCGGTGATGCCCTGGACGATGACCTTGGAGTCCTTGTTGAGATAGATCGACATAGTCCTAGTTCCTTGAAATCCGGATGCCGCAGATCAGGCGTTCGCCAGCTCGGCGGCCTTGTCGGCGCCGGCGTCCATCGTGTCGGCGAGGGTGACGAGGGGGTTGTTCGCCGCGGCGAGGATCGCGCGGCCCTCCTCGACCTGGTTGCCGTCGAGGCGCACGACGAGGGGCTTCGTGGCGGTGTCGCCGAGGATCTCGAGGGCCTTGACGATGCCCTCCGCGACCGCGACGCACGAGGTGATGCCGCCGAAGACGTTGACGAACACGCTCTTGACCTGCTCGTCCCCGAGGATGACGTCGAGGCCCGCGGCCATGACCGTGGCCGAGGCGCCGCCGCCGATGTCGAGGAAGTTGGCGGGCTTGACGCCGCCGTGGTTCTCGCCGGCGTAGGCGACGACATCGAGGGTCGACATGACCAGGCCCGCGCCGTTGCCGATGATGCCGACCTGGCCGTCGAGCTTGACGTAGTTGAGGCCGGATGCCTTCGCCTTCGCCTCGAGCGGGTCGGCGGCGTCCTTGTCATCGAGCAGCTCGTGCTCGGGGTGACGCACCTCGGTGGCGTTGTCGTCGAGGGTGACCTTGCCGTCGAGGGCGATGATGTTGCCCGAGGCATCCTGGATCAGCGGGTTCACCTCGACGAGGGTCGCCCCCTCGCCGGTGTAGACGTTGTAGAGCTTGACGAACACGTCGGCGACCTTGGGCGCCAGCTCGTCGTCGAAGCCACCGGCCTTGGCGATCTCGAGCGCCTTGGCGGCGTCGATGCCGGTGAGCGGGTTCACCTCGATCTTGGCGAGGGCCTCGGGGCGCTCGTCGGCGAGCTCTTCGATCTCCATGCCGCCCTCGACGCTCGCGAGCGAGAGGTACGAGCGGTTCGACCGGTCGAGCAGCACCGAGAAGTAGAACTCCTTCTCGATCTGCGCACCGGCGGCGACCATGACGCGCTTGACGACGTGGCCCTTGATGTCGAGACCGAGGATCGCCTTGGCCGCCTCGTAAGCGTCTTCGGGGGTCTTCGCGACCTTGACGCCGCCGGCCTTGCCGCGGCCACCGGTCTTGACCTGGGCCTTCACGACGACGACACCGCCGAGCTTCTCGGCTGCCGCCTTCGCCTCCTCAGGGGTGTCGGCGATGATGCCGGCGAGCACCGGCACCTCGTACTTCTCGAACAGGTCACGTGCCTGGTATTCGTAGAGATCCACGCGCAATCCTCCGCTGGGCGTCTGTGGGGTGTCGGTGCCGAAAAAAATCTCGATATCGAGATATTCGACCGATCCCCCAGCCTAATACGTGCACCTGTGTGTCTCGGACCGCCTGTGCGTGGCTCGGACGGCTGCGACGCCGGATGACTAAGCTTTCAGCACCATGTCCGAGCCCGCGCCCACCTCCGCCCGCAACGCCGTCGTCTCGGCGGCCCTCGACCTCTTCGTCGCCCAAGGCTTCGAATCGACCTCGGTCGAGCAGATCGCGCAGGCCGCGGGGGTCTCCCGCTCGACCTTCTTCCGCCAGTTCGGCGGCAAAGACGACGTCGTCTTCAGCGACCACGACGTGCTGCTCGCGCAGTTGCGCGACTTCCTCGCCGACGCGCGCCGCGACCCGCAGGAGAACCCGTGGGCGGCCGCCGCCGCGGCATCCGTCGAGGTGTTCCGCCACTTCGCCTCCGACCCCGAACTGGCCCGCCGCCGGTACGCGGTCGTGCGGCAGGTGCCCGCGCTGCGCGAGCGCGAGATCGTCACGGTGTTCCAGTACGAGCGACTCTTCGACGACTACCTGCGCGAGGCGCTGCCCGGTCTCGACCCGATCGACGCCGTCGCCTTCGCGGCGGCCGTGACCGCCGTGCACAACCATGTGCTCCGCCGCCTGCTGCGCGGCGCAGAAGTGCCCGAGCACGTGCTCACCGATGCCTACGACCGCCTCATGCACCGCTTCGGCGTGCACCCGGAGGGCGAGCAGAGCCGGGGCGACGACGTCGTGGTCGCGACCTTCCCGCGGCGCATGCCCATCGCCGAGATGGCGCGTCGCCTCCGCGACGAGCTGTAAACACACGCCGCTCCCGCCCGCCCCGCCGGCCGCGCGCCGCCCCGGCGCGGCGCTCTTTCGCACCCACCCGTTCATACCGACCGTCCGGTATGCTCTGACTCGAGGCGCCATCGTCGGCGCCGGAAAGAGTCGCCGATGACCGCTCCCCGCGCCGAGGCCGCCGCCTCTGCATCCGTCACGACCGCCGCATCCGACAGCGCACCTGACACGAACAGGCTGGGCGCGAACCCGCCCGGCCTGAACGTGCCCGGTCTGCAGCGGTGGCTCGCCGCCGCGCACCCCGAGCTCGTCGTGGCGGGTCAGAGCCTGACCGCGACGGTCATCGCCGGCGGCCGCAGCAACCTCACCTACGCCGTCGACGGGGCGACCCGCCCGCTCATCGTGCGCCGGCCTCCGCTCGGCCACGTGCTCTCGAGCGCCCACGACATGCGGCGCGAGCACCGTGTGATCTCGGCCCTGGCGACGAGCCCCGTGCCGGTGCCGGTCGCCGTCGACCTCGTTGACGACACCGAGGCCGGCGAGGTCACCGGCACGCTCTTCTTCGTCATGGAGCGGTCGCCGGGCCGCGTGCTCTCCCGCCCTGCGCACAACGCGGGCTTCACCCCCGCGGCACTCTCGGGGCTCAGCCTCGACCTCGCCCGGCACCTCGCCGACCTGCACAGCGTCGATCCGCGAGCGGTCGGGCTCGACGACTTCGGCCGGCCCGACGGCTTTCTGGCGCGGCAGCTCACGACGTGGCGACGGCAGTTGGATGCCTCGCGCTCGCGCGAGACCCCCGAGCTCGACCGACTGCAGGCGGCGCTCGAGGCCGACGTGCCCGAGACGGTGCGCACCTCGATCGTGCACGGCGACTACCGGCTCGACAACGCCCTGGTGGTCGGCGCGGGCGACCAGGCGCACGTCTCGGCGATCCTCGACTGGGAGATGGCGACGCTCGGCGACCCCCTCGTCGACGTCGGCATGTTCGCGATGTATTGGGAGATCGCGGACCTTCCCGGCGCACTGTCTGCGGCGGTGCCGAGCGCCGTCGACACCGCGGCGGGGTACCCGGGTCTCGACGAGATGGTCGCCGAGTACGCCCGCCACGCCGGCATCGCGGTGCCCGGGCTGCACTGGTATCGCGCGTTCGCCGCGTACAAGCTCGCCGTGATCCTCGAAGGCATCCATTACCGCTTTCAGCAGGGTGGCACGGTCGGCGACGGCTTCGACCAGATGGGCGGACTCGTCGCCCCGCTCGCGCGCGCCGGCCTCGCGAGCCTCGGCAGCGCCCCGCAGCCGACGACCACCGAAAGCGAGACGCGCTGATGGATTTCTCCTTCGACACCACGACCCAGGCCCTGATCTCTCGGGCACGCCGCTTCGTCGACGAGCATGTGCTGCCCGCCGAGCCGGTGTTCGAGCAGCAGCTCGCCGCGACGCCCGACGAGTGGACCGTGCGCCCGATCGTCCGCGACCTGCAGCAGCGCGCCCGCGCCGAGGGCCTGTGGAACCTGTTCCTGCCCGCCGGGCACGGCGACAATGGCGGGGTCGGGCTGACGAACCTGCAGTATGCGCCGGTCGCCGAGATCACCGGCTGGTCGACGCGGCTCGCTCCCCCCGCGTTAAACTGCGCGGCCCCCGACACGGGCAACATGGAGGTGCTCAACGACTTCGGCACCCCCGAGCAGAAGGCGATGTGGCTGCAGCCGCTGTTGGATGCCGAGATCCGCTCGGCCTTCTGCATGACAGAGCCCGACGTCGCCTCGTCGGACGCGACGAACATCGACACCCGCATCCGCCGCGACGGCGACCACTACGTCATCAACGGCCGCAAGTGGTGGTCGACGGGGGCGATGAACCCCGACGCGGCGATCTTCATCGTCATGGGAAAGACCGACCCCGACGCCGAGCGGCACCGCCAGCAGTCGATGATCCTCGTGCCCCGCGACACCCCCGGCGTCGAGGTCGTGCGCCCCCTGACGGTGTTCGGTTACGACGACCGTGACCACGGCGGCCACGCCGAGGTGGTGTTCCGCGACGTGCGGGTGCCCGCGACGAACCTCCTCGCCGGCGAAGGCGACGGCTTCGCGATCGCTCAGGCGAGGCTCGGCCCGGGGCGCATCCACCACTGCATGCGCGCCATCGGCACCGGCGAGCGCGCGCTCGCGCTGATGAGCGAACGCGCCCGCGAGCGCCGCGCGTTCGGGCGCGCCCTGGCCGACCAGGGCGTCGTGCGCGAGTGGATCGCCGAGTCGCGCATCACCCTCGAGGCGCTGCGCCTGCTCGTGCTCAAGACGGCCTGGCTCATGGACAGCGTGGGCAACAAGAAGGCGATGACCGAGATCCAGGCGATCAAGATCGCCGTGCCGCGCGGAGTGCAGCAGATCGTCGACCGGGCGATCCAGCTGCACGGCGGCGCCGGGGTCTCGGGCGACACTCCGCTCGCCGAGATGTATGCCGGCATCCGTTCACTGCGGCTCGCCGACGGGCCCGACGAGGTGCACCTGAACGGTCTCGGCCGGTCGCTGCTGCGCGGGTGAGGCGGCGCGGCGCCGGTGACGCCGGTTCGCGTCAGGGGCGCAGCCCGGCGAGGAACAGGTCGGTCAGCTGCGCGGCGACGAGCTGCTTGCTCTCGGGACCCGAGGGCGAGTACCACTGCGACAAGTAGTGCACGTCGCTGAAGAAGTGCGCGACGATCACCGCGGCGGGCACGTCGGTGCGGTACCGTCCCTCGGCGCGCCCGCGCTCGACGAGCCCGGCGAAGGTGTCGTGGTAGTCGCGGCGGCGCCGCACCACCTCACGCTGGCGCTCGTCGCTGAGCATGTGCGCGGACTGGAAGAACACCGTGCCCTCGCGCATACGGTCGATCGAGGTCTCGACCACGTCGACGCACACGGCGCGCAGCACCGCGTCGACGTCGTCTCCCCGCTCTTGTCCCTCGGCGATGAGAGCGTCGAGGTGGGCCTTCTGCATCGTCAGCAGCTGGTCGTAGATCCCGAAGAGCAGATCGTCTTTCGACGTGAAGTAGTGGTACATCGCGCCCTTGGTCACGCCCGCCGCCGTGACGATCTGCTGCACGCTCGTCTTCGCGTAGCCCTGCGTGGCGAACAGTTCGACGGCCGCGTTCGTGACGTCGTCGACGACATGCGATTGCCTCATGACCCCATCCTCCCTCCCCCGCGGCGGGCGCCCCGACGTCACAGCAGGGGCTTGATACCCGCGCCGCCGTCGATCGCGAGGGTCTGCCCGGTCACCCAGGCGGCGTCGTCAGAGAGCAGGAACGCGACGGGGCCGGCGACGTCGTCGGGCTCGCCGAGGCGTCGGAGCGGATACGCCTGCGCCGCCTGCTCTTCGTGCCCCTCGTACAGGGCGCGCGCGAAGGCGGTCTTGATGACCGCGGGCGCGACGGCGTTGACACGGATGCCCCGTGTCTCGGCGAGCTCGTAGGCGAGCTGCGCCGTGAGGTTGATGACCGCCGCCTTCGACACCCCGTAGAGACCGATGCCCGGGCTCGCGCCGAGCCCCGCCACCGACGCGATGTTGACGATCGAGCGGCGCAGGCCCGCGGCGACCGCGTCGCGCGACCAGGCGAGGGTCGCGAGCACATTGACGTCGAGGATCTTGCGGGCGGCGTCGACATCGAGGTCGGCGAGCGACCCGTACACGGGGTTGATCCCGGTGTTGTTGACGAGGTGGTCGAGGCGGCCGTGCCGCTCGGCGACGTGGGCGAACACCGCGGCGCGGTGGTCTGCGTCGTCGGCTGCGCCGGCGATGCCCGTGGCCGCCTCGCCGAGATCGGCGACCGCGGCCTCGAGCGGCTCGCGCCGCCGGCCGGTGAGCACGACGTGGCCGCCCTCGGCGACGATGCGGCGGGCGATGGCAAGGCCGATGCCCCGGCTCGACCCCGTGACGATCGTCACCGTGTCGGTGAAGCGTGCCGTGGCATCCGTCATGATGACTCCTCGTCGAGTGCAAACCGTCTGGTCGGTATGCACTCTACCAGGCGCAGTCAGGGGTAGCCCGGCCGCACGTCAGGGCGTCGCCGGCGGCAGGTCGATCCGCCGACGCGTCAGCGCGTCAGCGCATCGGCGTCGACAGGCCGGTCCCCGCGCGTCAGCGCGTCTCGCCCGACGCGACCGTCTCGGCGAGCGCGTGCACGCGGGGCAGGTGGTGCGCGCCGTAGAAGTCGGCGAGCGTGCGGCGCGCCTCGTCACCCTCGTGCGCCTCGGTGTGGGCGGCGACCGCGGTGACGGCGAGTCCGTGCATCCATCCGCCCGCGAGCACCCCCAGCAGCGTCAGGTACGGCACGCTGACGGCGTGCGCGTCGCGCAGCGACCCGGCGAACCCGATCAGGTCGGCGGTGGCCCGGCGGGCCGAGGCGACGGCGCGCTCGAGGCGGTCGGCGGTGCGCGCGGCGACCTCTCCCCCCGCCGCGCGAAGGTCGGCGACGGTGCTCTCGATCTGGGTGAAGAGCGCCTCAGCGGTGGCTCCGCCGTTCCGGATCACCTTGCGCCCGATGAGGTCGTTCGACTGGATCGCGGTCGTGCCCTCGTAGATCGGCATGATGCGCGCGTCGCGATAGTGCTGCGCGGCACCGGTCTCTTCGATGAAACCCATGCCGCCGTGCACCTGGATCGCGTCGCTCGTGAGAGCCACTGCGTCTTCGGTCGCCCAGCCCTTGAGGATCGGCACGAAGAACTCGGCGAGCGCGAGGTCGGCCGGGTCGCCCGATGCCTCGGCGCGGTCGAACAGGTCGCCGACGTAGACACCCAGCGCCCGCATCGCGAACACGTCGCTGCGGATCGACAGCAGCAGGCGACGCACATCGGGGTGCTCGGCGATCGGCGCGTCGGCCCCGCGCTCGAGCACGCGACCCTGCATACGATCGGCGGCATATGCCTCGGCCTGCTGCAGCGCACGGTCGGCGATGCCGGTCGCCTGGAAGCCCATGCCGATGCGCGCGGAGTTCATCATGACGAACATGCCGGCCAGTCCCCCGCCGACCTCACCGACGAGGTAGCCGGTGGCGTCTTCGTACGAGAGCACGCAGGTGGGCGACCCGTGGATGCCCAGCTTGTGCTCGATCGCGACGGTCTCGACCCCGTTGCGCTCGCCGAGCGAGCCGTCGGCGTTCACCAGGTACTTCGGCGCCACGAACAGCGACAGCCCCTTCGCACCCTCGGGAGCGTCCGGCGTGCGCGCGAGCACGAGGTGCACGATGTTCTCGGCGACGTCGTGGTCACCCCACGTGATGAAGATCTTCTGGCCCTTGATCGACCACGAGCCGTCGCCGCGCGGCGTCGCGATCGTGCGGATCGCGCCGAGGTCGGTGCCCGCTCCCGGCTCGGTCAGGTTCATCGTGCCGGTCCACTCGCCGCTCACGAGCTTGGTGAGGTACGTCTCGCGGAGTTCGTCCGACGCCGCGGCATCCAGGGCATGGATCTGCCCGGCGCTCAGCAGCCAGCACAGCGCGAAGGCGGCGTTCGAGGCGTTCCAGATCTCGCCGAGCCCGGCGCGGATCGACCCGGGCAGTCCGTCGCCGCCCGCCGACACGGGAGCTTCGGCGGTGACCCAGCCGGCCTCGACGAACGCCGCGTATGCCTCGGCGAACCCGTCCGGCAGGTGCACCTGGCCGCCTTCGAGGCGGGCACCCTCGCGGTCGCCGACCTGCTCGAGGGGAGCGAGCACCGAGGCGGCGAACTCGCCCGCGCCCGCGATGATGTCGACGCCGTCGTCGGCGGTGAGCTCGCCGCCGGTCGCGCGCGCGACGATGTCGGTGCCGAACGCCTCGCCATAGAGGAAGGCGTAGTCGGCGACGGGCGGCTGGTAGTCGGTGGCCATGGCGGGCTCCTCGGTGAGACGGGCCGGGCAGCGCACCCGGGTGAGACTAAAGCCCAGCCTAAATGAAACTGAGTCTCACCGCATCGGCTTCTCTTCTTCGTCCGCAGTCACCGGTCGACTCACCCTCTCCCCCGCCTCGCACAGTCGGGCCAGGATGGATGCCATGGTCTACGAGATCCCCGCGCCGATGCTGGCCAAGGCCGTGCCGGCCATCCCCGACCCGGCGAAGACCCCCGGCGGACTCTCGTTCGAACCCAAGTGGGACGGCTTTCGCGCCCTCGTCTCGTGGGACGGCAGCGAGGTCGTGATCGGATCGCGCGGCGCCAAGCCGCTCACGCGGTATTTCCCCGAGCTGGTGCAGGCCTTCGCGGCGCTGCTGCCCGAGCCGTGTCTGCTCGACGGCGAGATCGTCGTCGCGACGGCCCCCGCGGGCGGCGGTGCCGCGCGACTGTCGTGGGAGGCCCTGTCGCAGCGCATCCACCCCGCCGACTCTCGCGTGCAGCTGCTCAGCCGCACCGACCCCGCCCAGTTCGTCGCCTTCGACCTGCTCGCCCGCGGCGAGCGCGACCTCACACCCGAGCCGTTCGCCGAGCGCCGCGCCCAGCTCGAGGCGGTGCTGCGCGGCATCCGTCTCGCGCCCGGCACTCCGTCGCCGCTGCACCTCACCCGCACGACCACCGACCCGGCACTCGCCGCGGAGTGGCTCGCGCAGTTCGAGGGCGCGGGGCTCGACGGCGTCGTCGCCAAGCCGCTCGCCCAGCCCTACGCCCCGGGCAAGCGCACCATGCTCAAGATCAAGCACGTGCGCACGGCCGACGTGGTGACCCTCGGCGATCGCGTGCACAAAAGCGGCGCGGGGGTCGGGTCGCTGCTCGTCGGCCTCTACGACTCGGATGGCGTGCTGCGTCAGGTGGGCGGTGTCTCGGCGTTCAGCGACGCACGCCGCCTCGCGCTCGTCGACGAGCTCGCCCCGCTCGTCGTGCACGACGACACGGGCGCGGCGGTGCACGGCGACGGCGAGCGCTCGCGGTTCACTCCGGCGGGCAAAGACACGAGTTTCGTGCGGCTGCGGCCGGAACGCGTGCTCGAGGTGCGCTACGACCAGCTCGAGGGCGATCGCTTTCGGCATACCGTGCAGTTCGAGCGCTGGCGCCCCGACCGCGACGCCCGCTCGTGCACGTTCGACCAGCTCGAGACGGTCGCCGCCTACGACCTCGCCGACGTCCTCGACTGACCCCGCCCCCGGCCCCGCGGCGCCCGGCCCGAGGGCCGCGCGTCGCGAACGCCTGCTGCCCGGGGCGCAAAGCACCTCGCGAGCAACGATGCGGCCACACCCGTCACACCCAGCAGGTTTTCAACACCGCCCGCACGCCCGAGCCGGGCGCCCGAGCCGCCCGCAGACGCAGATCGGGCCCGCATCGGCGCCGGACTCCGGCGGCCGGCCATGCGGGCCCGAGGTGCGAAAGCGGGCGGGGCCCGTTCTTTCTGACTCTGACGCTAAACCCGCGCGCAGGCGCGGGGGCCTGCGCCCAGCCGTGAAAAAGCACGGCCCGGTTCGGGTGCGCAGACGGGCGATGCGGTGTCAGGATCAAGACATGTCCGAGCCCGCCGACCCGCCCGCCCAGGGAGAGCCCGCCGACCCGCCCGCCCCCGACGGCGGAACGGGGGGCGGGGTCGCCGAGTGGGCGTTGACCGACGAACTGCGGCTCGAGCCGGTGCACTTCATCGCGCGCACCGACGCGGTGATGCGCCTGGGCGCGCTCATGCTCGGCGCAGGCGCGTCGTCGGCGCGGGTGCGCGACAGCATGGAGCGCGCCGCGCACGCCGTCGGCATCGAGCACCTGCACACGCGCGTGGGCATGACCGACATCGTCGCGACCACGAGCCGCGGGCAGATGTTCCGCACACGGGTCGCCGAGATCCGCCGCCCCGCGATCGACGCCGACCGGCTCACCGCCCTCAAGCGGCTCACCAGCGAGCTTCGACCGGGCACCCCGGCGACCGAGTTGCAGCGCCAGCTCGACGCGATCGAGTCGCGCCCGCGGCGCTACCCCGAGATCGTGCGCGTGCTCGGTGCGGGCCTCGCGTGCGCCGCGTTCGCCCTGCTGAACAACGGCGGCTGGCAAGAGTTCGTCGCCGTCGGCATCGCCGCCGGCGCCGGACAGTTCGTGCGCATGCGCATCGGCCGGCTCCGCACGAACGAGTTCCTCGTGGTGTTCCTCTCGGCCATGACCGCGCTCCTTCTCTACCTCGCCGCGGCGGGGCTGCTCGCGGCGGCGGGCGTGCCGGGCGGCCAGCACGACGCGGCGGTGACGAGCGCCGTGCTCTACCTCGTGCCCGGGTTCCCGCTCGTCACGGGGGCACTCGACCTCGCCCGCCTCGACCTGAACGCGGGTGTGTCGCGGGTCGTCTACGCGACGCTCGTGCTGCTCGCGACGGGAACCGCGGTCTGGGGCATCGGATCGCTCTTCCACGCGACCGTCACCCAGACGGCCACCCCGCTGTTCGACGAGCCGCTGCTGTCGGTCGTGCGCCTGCTCGCCGGATTCGTCGGCGTGCTCGGCTTCGCGGTGCTGTTCGACACCCCCGGCGCCATCGCCCTCACGGCGGCGGCGCTCGGCGCGATCGCGAACGTCGGCCGGTTGGCGATGGTGGATGCCGGGACCACCCCTCCCCTCGCGGCCTCGGCGGCGGCCCTCGTCGTGGGGTTCGGGGCGTTCCTGGTCGGCGACCGGCTGCGCGCGGCGCGCGTGACCCTGACGGTGCCGGCTGTGCTCATCATGGTGCCCGGGGCCGCGGCCTACCGGGCGATCACGGGGGTCATCTCGGGCGACACGCTCTCAGCGATCCAGAACGGCTTCACGGCGGTGTTCGTGGTGGTGGCGCTCGCGATCGGGCTCACCGTGTCGCGCGTGCTCACCGAGCGGGAGTGGTCGCGGCCCTGATCACGACGCTGATCGCGGCGCGCCTGTCAAGGCTTCGCGGCGAGCGGCCCGCGTCCCCTACCGTCGAGGCATGGGACTGTTCCGAGCCTCCGCCCCCACGTCCGTCCAGGTGTCCGATGCCGGCACGCCGCTGCGGGTGACCGCGGCCGCGACCGGTAAACCGTGGAGCCTGTGGGCCGACGGCCTCGGCACGTTCGCGATCCGCGCGCTGCAGATCCTGCTGGCGGTGCTCCTCATCGCGGCGGTCATGATCGGCATCGGTCAGCTGACCGTCGTGGTGATTCCGTTGCTGCTCGCGCTGATCCTGGCATCCGCCTTCGCGCCCGTCATGCGCTGGCTGCGCCGCAAGGGCATGCCGTCGCTGTGGGCGACGATCCTGACGCTGCTCACGATCGTGGTGCTGCTGACGGCGGTGGGCTGGCTGATCGTGAATGCCGTACGCAATCAGTGGGATGACCTGTACGCGCAGGCGCAGGCGGGGTTCCAAGACCTCATGGCGTGGGTGGCGACGCTGCCGATCAGCATCGATCAGTCGCAGATCGACGAGTGGCTCTCAGCGCTCGGCGACTTCGTCACGAGCGCACAGTTCGGTTCGGGCGCGATCGCCGGGGTGAGCGCGGTGGCGAGCTTCATCACGGGGTTCATCCTGATGGTCGTCATCCTGTTCTTCTTCTTGAAGGACGGCCCGCAGATGTGGGCGTTCCTCCTGCGCCCCTTCGAGGGCACGAGCTACGAGCGCGCGATGCGCGTGGGCGACAAGACGGTGACGACCCTGGGCTCGTACGTGCGCGGCACGGCCGCCGTCGCCGCGGTCGACGCCATCGGCATCCTCATCGGTCTGCTCATTCTGCAGGTGCCGCTCGCGTTCCCGCTGGCGGTGCTGACGTTCCTGCTCGCGTTCATCCCGTTCGTGGGTGCGACGCTCGCCGGCACCCTCGCCGCGCTCGTCGCGCTCGTCACGAACGGGTGGGTCGTGGCGCTTCTCGTGGTCGGTGTCGTGGTGCTCGTCAACCAGCTCGAGGGCAACTTCCTGCAGCCCGTGCTGATGGGCCGCTCGATGAAGCTGCACCCCTTCGTCGTGCTGATCGTGCTGACGGCGGGCACGTTCCTCGGCGGCATCGTCGGCGCGGTGCTCGCCGTGCCGCTGACCGCCGTGGCGTGGGGCATCGTGCAGGTGTGGGACGGTCCGACGACGCCCGCCCGCTGGGCGCGCCCCAAGCACCGGGCCGACGAGAAGGCGATGATCGAAGGGCGCGAGCCCGAGTCGCTGCGCCGTCAGCGCTGACCCTGCCGCGGCGGCTACTGGTCGTCGGCCTTCTTGGCGCGGCTCGGCTGCACGCGGGGCGGCTCGCCGGGCATCTTCGGGAACTCGGGCGGGAACGGCAGCTCACCGAGCCCGGCGTCGAGGTCGCGCTGCCACCACTCCAGCAGGGTGTCGATGCGCCCTGGGCGTGCCTGCAGATCGGCCCACGGGTCACCGATCTCGGCGAGACGCTGCGGCACCGTGCGCACGGTGAACGCGGTCGGGTCGACGCCCGCGGCGAGCTCGTCCCACGTGATCGGGGTCGCGACGGTCGCCGCCGCGAGGGCGCGCGGACTGTACGCACCCGCCATCGTGCGGTCGCGGTTGGCCTGATTGAAGTCGATGAAGATGCGGACGCCGCGCTCCTCTTTCCACCAGTTCGTCGTGACGCGGTCGGGCATGCGCCGTTCGAGCTCGCGCCCCGCCGCGATGACGGCGTGTCGCACGTCGAGGAACTCGTGGGTCGGCTCGATCGGGCAGAACACGTGGATGCCACGGTTTCCGCTCGTCTTCAGCCACGCCTCGAGGCCCGCCTCTCGGAGCACGTCACGCAGCGCCGGGGCGACCGCCGCGGCATCCGCGAAGTCTGTGCCGGGTTGGGGATCGAGGTCGATGCGCAGCTCGACGGGGTTGTCGGTGTCGGCCGCGAGCGAGGCCCACGGGTGGAAGACGACCGTATTCATCTGCACCGCCCAGACGATCGCGGCGGCCTCGTCGAGCACGACCTGTGGATGCCGGCGACCGCTGTTGTACGTGCACATCACCTCGTGCACGTAGTCGGGCGCGCCGCGGGGCGGGTTCTTCGAGAAGAAGCTCTCGCCCTCGACCGTGTCGGGGTAGCGCTCGAGCGACACGGGGCGGTGCCCGTTGGCCCGCAGAAACGGCCCGGCCACGGCGATCACGTACTCGGCGAGCTCGTGCTTCGTGATGCCGAGCTCGGGCCAGATCACGCGGTTCGGGCTCGACAGCGACACCTCGCGGTCTCCGCCCGGCCCCGCCACGGTCAGGGTGATGCGCTCCGACGCCATGGGCTCACCTTAGGCGCGTCGCGGGCGCTGCGACAGGGGCCCGTCGGGCGCGAGCGCGGGATGCCAAGTCCGCAGAATGTCGCGTACTCCGCAGGATTCTGGTGGAGGCGTGCGGAGTACGCGAGATCCTGCGGAGTTCGTGCCGCGCGGCACGCAGCATCCGCCTCACGGGGCGGATGCCGCACGGGGTGGATGCCGCGGGCGCGGCTCCGCGGCGCGGGGTGACCCGGGGCGTTCAGCCGGCGAGGGCGATGACGGGGGCGAGCACGTCGCGGTCGAGTTCGATCCACGGGCCGGCGGGGTCAACCACGATGCCCGTGAGGGCGGGTTCGGATGCCAGGGTCGCGCCCAGCTGCGCCGGCGTGAGCGCCAGCGGGCTGTTGCCGCGACCCATCGCGATGACCTCGAGCGGGTGGCTGTAGACCTCGATGCGGCGCTCGCCGGTCTGCGTGCGCGCCTCGGCGAGTCCGATCGCGCCCGACGGATCTTTGCCGCCCGCGACCCACACCGGCACTCGGGTGAGGGCCTCGGCGACCGCCGCGGCGGTCGCCTCGGTGCGTTCGCCCGAGAGCAGCGCCTTCAGCTCGAACGGGACGGGAGCGCCCTCGTCGAGCGCTTTCTGCACGAGTTCGATCGGCAGCACGAGCCGCGCGCCGACGTTGGCGTGGTCGAGGTAGACCCCGTCGTAGCCCGAGTCGACGGCCGTGCGGAATACGTTGTGCGCCGCCTGGCCGACGACCGACGTGGCCGAGTCGACGACCGCTGCGGCGGCCTCGGCGGCGACGCTCTGCCGCATGGGGTCGCCGCCGCTGAACACCAGCAGAAAGCGCTTGTCCTGGTAGGTCGTGACCGCGAGGTTGAGTCCCTGACCGGCCGCGATCAGCGCCTGTGCGTCGCCCTGCGCGCGCAGGTACAGCTGCCCCTGCAGCGCCTGCCGCATGACGTTCATGATGTCGGCGCTCTGCGGCTCGTCGGGGAGCGCGGCGAGCGCCGCCTGCAGCAGCACGTTGTCGGCGAGCCCGGGGATGGCCTCGGTCGCGGCGGGCGCGGTGGCGGCGGGTCGCGTGGATGCGGGCGCCGCCGGGGCTTCGCTGTCGCCGGATGCCGCGGCGAGGGCGCTGTCGAGCGGGCGGGCCGTCTCGGCGCCGTGGCCGAACGTGTTCACCGAGATCGAGACGTGCGGCACCGGAGCGGCCGGCGCCGCTTCCGCGGGAGCCTCCGTGTCCGGGGCATCGGCGGATACGACGCCAGCGGGTGCAGAGTCGGCGGAAGCCGCGACGGATGCCTCGGCATCCGTCGCATCGACGCCGCCCGTCTCGTCGGCCGCGGGCGCGGCGGGCTCAGGGGTGGGCCGGTCGCTCTTGTCGCGACGCGAGAACAATGCCATGCGTTCGAGCGTAGCCGGGCGGGGCCGGGTCAGAGCTTCGCGATGGGCGCGATCTTGATGAGGAGCTTCTTCGGGCCCGCCGTGTCGAACCGCACGTGCGCGACGCGCTTGGCGCCCTCGCCGGTCACCAGGTCGACCCGGCCTTCGCCGAAGTCGTCGTGGCGGATGCGGTCGCCGGGCGCGAGCTCGAGGTCGCCGTTGTCGCGCACCTTCGCGGGGATGCGGTTGGCGAACTTGGTGATGTCACCCGCCGGCTTCTCGCGGCGCGGCAGGGGCACGAGATCGTCGCCGTAGCGCGAGCCTCCCGATCCGCCGAATCCGCCGCGGCCGCCACCGGGCCGTGCGTTGAGCGCGCGCGACTGCATGCCGCCGCGCGAGTTCACGTCGCCCGGCGATTGGCGCCAGTCGATGAGTTCGTGCGGGATCTCTTGCAGAAAGCGGCTCGGCAGGGCCGCCGAGACTTCGCCGAACTGCGCGCGGGTCATCGCGAGCGAGACATGCAGCTTCTTGCGCGCCCGGGTCAGGGCGACGTAGAAGAGGCGCCGCTCCTCTTGCGGGCCGCCCGGTTCGCCCGCCGAGATCCGGTGAGGGATCAGGTCTTCTTCGACACCCGTGACGAACACGGCGTCGAACTCGAGACCCTTCGCGGTGTGCATCGTCATGAGCGAGACCGACCCCGAGGTGTCGTCGAGGTCGTCGGCGTCTGAGACGAGCGCGACCTCGGTGAGAAAGTCGAGCAGGGTGCCTTCGGGGTTGTTCCGCGCGAACTCGCGCGTGACGGCGACGAGTTCGTCGAGGTTCTCGACGCGCGCCTCGTCTTGCGGGTCTTTCGAGCGGCGAAGCGTGTCGAGGTAGCCCGACTTGTTCAGCAGCACGTTGAGACCCTCGGTGACCGCGGTGGGCGGCGCGACTTCGCCCGAGGCCGGCAGCATGATGGCGGATGCCTCGGCGAGCACCGCATCGAGATGCGCGATGGCCTGCTGGATTTTCGGTCCCACGCCGAGCGCCGACGGGTTCGCGAGCGCGTCGCGGAACGTGATGCCCTCGTCGGCGGCGTAACGCGCGATCGAGGTTTCGGTGACGTCGCCGATGCCGCGGCGGGGGCGGTTGAGGATGCGGCGCACGCTCAGCTCGTCGGCGGGGTTCGCGACGGCGATGAGATACGCCATGGCGTCTTTGATCTCGGCGCGGTCGTAGAACTTGGTGCCGCCCATGATCTTGTAGGGCACCGCCGCGCGGATGAAGATCTCTTCGAGTGCACGCGACTGCGAGTTGGTGCGGTAGAAGACGGCCATCTCGCTGTACGGGATGTCGGCGCGGTGGAGGGCCTCGACCTCGTCGGCGACGAACTGGGCCTCGTCGTGCTGCGAATAGCCGGTGAACCCGATGATGGGGTCGCCCAGGCCGACATCGGTCCAGAGCTTCTTGTCTTTGCGGTCGAAGTTGTTGCCGATGACGGCGTTCGCGGCGTCGAGGATGGTCTGCGTCGACCGGTAGTTCTGCTCGAGCAGCACGACCTTCGCGCCCGGGTAGTCGCGCTCGAACTCGGTGATGTTGCGGATGTCGGCGCCGCGGAACGCGTAGATCGACTGGTCGGAGTCGCCGACCACCGTGAGAGAGGCCGCCTCTTCGGTCGGCGCATCGAAGATCATCATGCCCGTCTCGTGCACCGAGGCGTCGGAGCCGGGCGGGCGGGTGAGTTCGTGGATGAGCGCGTACTGCGCGTGGTTGGTGTCTTGGTACTCGTCGACGAGGATGTGCCGGAACCGTTTGCGGTAGGTGTCGGCGACGTTCGGGAACGCGCGGAAGAGATAGACGGTCTGCCCGATGAGGTCGTCGAAGTCGAAGGCGTTCGCGCGTTGCAGCGCACGCTGATAGTCGGCGAACACCTCGGCGAAGACACGCTCGGCGGGGTCGCTGAGGTTCGCCGTGCGGGCGAACGACTCGGCATCCGCCAACTCGTTCTTGAGCTTCGAAATGCGCCCCTGAACGGATGCCGGGGTGAACCCGAACGCGTCGGCGCCGTGGTCCTTGACGAGGCGTTTGATGAGCGCGCGCGAGTCGCCGGAGTCGTAGATCGTGAAGTTCTTGGTGAAGCCGAAATGCTCGGCCTCGCGGCGGAGGATGCGCACGCACGCGGAGTGGAACGTCGAGATCCACATGCCCTGGGCGACGTCGCCGATGAGGCCGCGCACGCGCTCACGCATCTCTCCCGCGGCCTTGTTGGTGAAGGTGATCGCGAGGATCTGGCTCGGCCAGGCCTCGCGCGAGCGCAGCAGCGACGCGATGCGGCGGGTGAGCACGCTCGTCTTGCCCGAGCCGGCGCCCGCGACGATGAGCAGGGCCGGCCCCCGGTAGGTGACCGCCTCGCGCTGCGGCTCGTTGAGGCCCGCGAGCAGGTCGTCGTCGGCGCGCGGCGCACCCGGGCCGCCGCCCAGGGCGGGGGTTCGCGAGGCGCCGACGATCACGGGTTTGATGGGCTCTGGCATGTCCCGTCAAGTCTAGGTCGGCCCGCCGACACGGCCGCCCCGGCGCCGCGCACAGCGCACCCTCGCCGACCGCGCGAGAATGGAACCATGCGCACCCTGCTCAACATCATCTGGATCGTCTTCGCTGGGTTCTGGCTCTTCCTCGGCTACGTGCTCGCCGGCGTGCTGCTGTGCATCCCGATCATCACGATCCCGTGGGCGATCGCGTCGTTCCGCACGGCGGGTTACGTCATCTGGCCGTTCGGGCGCACGATCGTCTCCAAGCCGACGGCGGGCGTGGGCTCCTTCCTCGGGAACGTCGTGTGGGTGATCTTCGCCGGATGGTGGCTGGCGCTCGGCCACCTCGCGAGCGGCATCGCCCTGTGCATCACGATCATCGGCATCCCGATGGCGATCGCCGACTTCAAGATGATCCCGATCTCGCTCATGCCGCTCGGCAAAGACATCGTCTCGACGAGGCAGGGCGCGTTCGACAGCACCTTCTGACGGCGCCCCGCGCGCAGGCGCGCGATGGATGCCGAGGTGCGTCACAGTGCGTCGCACACCGCAACCCCTCGTCACATCCGAGGCGTATGTCGCAGGCTCGGGTTACGGTGGCTGCACTCCCCGGAGCACTGCTTCGGGGAAAGCCCCGCAATGGGCATCGCGGCGATCCGGGTGGTCCCGGGCACCGGTTCATACCCGGTTGCGTTGCGGGTTCGACTCCCGCCGTCGCGTCCATTCGCGAACGCACGCGATCCCAATGTTTTCAGGGGATCGCGGCCACTTGGCTCCGCCCGACGATAACCGCCTGGACGCCAATTGGACACACTCCGAGCACAGCGATCCGTATTGCGCCGTGGATCTACGGCCGATGGCGTTCCAGACGCGAGCGGACGTGGCGCAGTGCGGCACCGGCCACGAGTGCCAGCAGAGCGAGCGCCGTCAGTAGCAGGATCGGCACGTCGGCGCCGGTGACGGCGAGCGTTCCGGTCGGTGCGGCGGCCGCCGTCACGGTGAGGTTCGCCCATGCCGAGCCGGATGCCGCTCCCCGCACCTCGATGCGGTGCGCGCCCGGTGGCGTGTCGCGAGGGACGGTGACGACGGTCGAGAATGCGCCCCAGGCGTCGGATGCCGCCAGGGCGAGGTCCACGGGATCGGAGTGCAGCGTCACCTGCAACGACTCGGTCGGTGCGAAGCCCGCGCCGGTCACCGTCAACTTGCCGCCGGCTGCGACGGTTCCGCCCGCGATGGCGATCGTCGGGAACGTACCCGGATCGGCCCCCGGGTCCGGGCCCGGATCGGTCCCGGGGTCCGTGCCCGGATCGGTACCGGGGTCGGCGGCACGTTCCAGCGCGAGGTAGGGAGCGATCACCGGACCGCGCGTCCAGTCCATGACCTCGGCCTGCGACCTCGCTCCCGTAAACAGATCGAACGCGTTCGAGTCGGACGTGTCGGTGTCTCGCGAGGGGTCCTGGTCGGTGAAGCTTCCGGCTCCACCGCCGCCGCGGAAGGGACCGACGAAGTCCGGGCACTCGATGCCCTGCGCGCACTGTGCGCTGTAAATGGGGCGCACGTTGCCCACGCCTTCGCCGTCCTCTGCGTCGCTGAACATGGCCACCTGGTACCCGGTCGCGGCCAGGTCGCTCCCCCCGAAGACTGCAGCCGGTACGGTGGCGACGATCGACCCGCTCGGGTCGACGTCGAGGGTGACAGCGCCGACGCGCCGGTGGTCGGCGTCGTAGACACCGCCGCCGAACGCGGCATCCGCGTACCGGCCGTCCGCAACGATCGCGTACGTCCACGCGCCCTCTGTGAAGGTGTTCGTACCGGGCAGCATGGGCGTCACCGCTGCCGATGAGCCGTCGCGCACGTAGATGTTGACCCGCTGCGTGCTCATGCCCGAGCCACCCCAGGGATTGTGGATCTCGCCACCCGTCGCCACGACGAATCGGACGAGGTCGCCGTCCCGATACACATCCAGGCCCGTCAGGTCGAAGCTGCCGGTCGGATAGGTTTACGTACCCGGCCCGTTGTCGTCGCCGACCGGATCCTCGACCGAGCCGGGCAGGATGCCGAGGGTTGATCGCCGAGGCCCGCAGAGACATTGCCCCGCGATCACTGGTGTCAGCCGGTCGGCAGGTGGCGACGCCCGCTCATGGCGACCACGCCGAGGCTGAGGGCTGCGATCAGGGAGCCCGCGAGGAACATCGCAGAATACGTGATCCACGCGCCGAGCGCCGCCAGGATGGCCGGGATGAAGAAGCCCAGATAGGTCAGCGAGTAGTACACGGCGGTGAGCCCCGCGAGGTCGTCGGGTCCTGCGATGCGCTGGATCTCGCGCAGACCGCCGACCAGCAGCATGCCGTAGGCGGTGCCCAGCGCGGCGGCCGCGACGAACGCCCAGGGCAGCGAGTGCAGGCCGACGGCGACGGCGGCCAGGCACATCGCGGGGACGGTCACCGCCAGCGCGGCGACGACGCCGCGCGCGGAGCGCGGCGAGTCGACCCGGGCGGCGAGCTTCTGCACGGCGACGCCGCAGCCGAGAGCGACCACGCACAGCAGGCCCGAGATCCCCACCTCCAGGCCCGGCACCTGCGACATCATCAGCCCCGGCAGGATGGCGTAGGCGCTGGCGGCAGTGCCGAACACCCACGGCGCCATGGGTACGACAACCAGCAGGAACCGCCGGTCCATTGCGGTCGGTATGCGCAGGTCATCGAGCAGCGGCGCGGCGTCCCGGCGGCGCCGGCGGGTCTCGGGCGCCTGCAGCAGCACGAAGAAGGCGGCCAGGGTGATGGCGATGTGCACGACGTAGGGGGATGCCGCCGGCAACGGTCCGAACTGCGCGAGCGCGGCGGCGACGCCGGCGCCGAGCGCGAAGCCCGACGTCAGCGCGAGCGCGGCACGCGACGCGCCGCGGCCGTCGGCGCTGTCGAGTTCGAACGGCGCCTCGGAGAGCTCCTTGACCCAGCTGGTCCCCACAGCCATCACCAGGCCCAGGGCAACGCCCGAGAGCACCCGGCCGGCGAACAGCAGGGGCGCCGAAGCCGCGCCGACCGCCAGCAGAGCGCTGCCGGCCACGGCGATCAGCGGTGCCGGCACGAAGAGCGGGCGCCGGCCGTAGCGGTCCGAGAGCGGACCGCCCAGCAGCAGCGCGGGTACGATGCCGAGCACGTAGGCACCGAGCAGGACGTTGACCGTCAGCGCGCTCATGTGGTCGATCTGGCGGTACATGACCAGCAACGGGGTGAACTCGTTCCCTCCCCACGCGACGGCGAACAGCGCGGCGCCCACGCTCAGCCACGGCGCGGCAGCGCGGGGCGCGGCAGCGACGGTCGGAACCTCGGCGGTTGCGCTCACGACAGCAGATCCCGGTGCGTGTTGCGGATGTGCCGCGCGAGCGCCACCTCGAAGGCATCCGGGTCACGATCGCCGATGAGGCGTGCGAGCAGCTCATGGTCGGCGAGCACCTGTGGGGTGCGATCCTCTCGCCGCCAGAGCGAGCGCGTGACCATCCGTCGTTGACGGTCCCGCAGCGTCGCGAAGAACCCGCCCAGCAGGGCATTCTCACCCGCCTCCACGATGGCGGCGTGGAAGGCGGTGTCGGCTTCGGCGAGTCCGTCGAGATCCTGCTCGACGAAGGCCGCGCGTTGCCGCTCGATGATGGCGGTGAGGATGGCCACGAGGCCCTGCGCCCGCTCGCTGTCGCGACCGACTCGGCGCACGGAATCCGTCTCGATGAGCACGCGGGCGTCGACGACGTCTTCGAGTTCGTGCGGCTGGGCTTCGGCGATGAGGGCCCCGCGTTTGGGATACAGCCGCATCCACCCCTCGGCCTGCAGGCTCAAGAATGCCTCACGCACGGGCGTGCGGCTCATCCCGAGCGACTCGGCGATCGAGCCCTCGCTGACCATCGACCCACCGGGCAGCTCTCCGTCCAGAATCCGCTGCTTGACGACCTGATAAGCAATCTCCGCCGCGGAGCGCGTGTCGACCGCGCGGGTCGAGCTTGCGGCGATGTCGCTTTCCAACGTATTCATGACATAGATACTAGTCGCATCTATGTCATGAATCGGCTGGTCGAGTCCCGCTCGAACGGCCGGGCGGTTCCCGCGCATCGGCGCGCGGCACCGCCCGGCGTCGTCGGGGGCATACCCGGTGAGCTGGTCCCCGCCGGAGCGACGTCAGCGGGCGTACACCTTCGCCTCCCACGGACTCAGGGCGGCATCGGCACGATCCTCGCCGACCACGTTGTTCAAGATCGGACGCTCGTCGCGCCAATAGTCGCGCTCGGCTTCGGGGAGGTGCGGGGTCACCGCCGACGAGGACAGGTTCGCGATCACCAGCAGGCGCTGGGCGCCGAGGGTGCGTCGGAAGGCGAACACGGCCGGCGCGCCGACGTCCAGTCGCGTCTCTTCACGAAAGGCCGCGATCCCAATTGTTTCAAAGGATCGTGGCCGCTTTGCTCCTCTTCGGTGACGACCATCCGGACACCAGATGGACACACCTTGACCACGACGCCCAGTTCGCGTTCTCGTCACGTGGATCACGTCTTCCGATTTTCCTGTAATCGTGCTTACATGTAATCCCGTAACGATGATCGCAGGAATACCTGGAAACCGAGGAGCGCGATGAAGGGCAACGAGCTGGTCTGGCGTGCTCTCGCAGATCGTGCGCTCGAAGGGCAGCGGACCTGGCGGAACGTCGCCGACCTCGCCTACGAAGCGGGCGTGCCGAGCACAACCGCCTACCTTGCTCTTGAGCGCCTGGAGAGCAACGGGACGATCGATCGGTACAGCCGGGGCGGGCTCGCGGTCGTCAGCATCGACAAGCTCCTGACGATGCTGTGCGCGTGGCGCAACCTCGAGCGCGACACCCTCGCCTGGACGACGCGCGAAGGCATCGGTCCGGTTCTCGACTCGAAGCTGGGCCCCTACGCGCTCGGCGGCGCTGATGCGGCGAACGCGATCCTGAAAGGCCGAGCCGTCGCGGACTTCAACGAACACATCGTGTACCTGCCCGCGTCCGTGAATCTCACCTCCCTGCCCGCCGGCAGGGAGGTACGCGTGCTGTCGATGGACAAGCGTGCGGCGAAGACCTGGAGCGGGTTCTCGAGTCTTGCTCAGACGTATGCCGATCTCTTCGCGACTCCGGGGTGGCAGTCATCCGAGTTTCGGAACGCCTTGCGCGACAGCTTCGTGCGGGACCGCGAGTGGGATCAGGAAGGTGACGTGCGATGACGATTCTCGGAGCGGACGATGAGGGCCGCCTTCGTGCTCTGCTGGACTCGCTCGGGTACGACCTCGAGCCCTCGATCCTTATCGGAGGGTGGGCGACGAACGCGCGCGTCGGCGGCGAGATCAGCCACGACATAGACCTGATCATCACCGACCAGAACCTGCGGCAGAGACTCCCGCAACGCCTCACAGAGTACAGCGAGAACCACCCCGCGTGATTCCACGCTTTCCCAGCAGCACCGAAATCCGCGCGACCGCAGTTTCGACTCCCGCCGTCGCGTCCGCTGACGGCGAGAAGCCGCGTTCCGCCGCGCGGCCGGCGCCAGACACCCCGACAGCTTCAGCGCAGATGCCGGGGCGCCCTCGTCACACGCTGAAATCGTGGCGCGGGGCGGCGCGCGGCGCGAACCAGCGTTCGGCCATGCGCCGGCTCTGGGTCGTGAGCACGGTGAACGGCACCGGCTCACCGCCGGCGTCGCGCACGGCGTGCTCGAGACAATCGCGCAGCAGCCACACGTCTGACGGATCACCCGATTCCGTGGCGTTCAGCGCCGCGTCGAGGCGCGCCTCATCGAATGCGAGATCGGCCGCCACCTCGGCGCGGGTGAGGCTCGTGCGGGCGAGATTCGCCGCGAGTTCCGCGCGGGTCCGAGAGAGTTCTTCGGCGTCGAGGCTCATGCCTTCACGCTACGCCGCCGCGGCGGCTCGGCGGGCCTCTTGCCTGTGTCGGATGCCCCTGGTTTCATCACCTCATGCGACAAGTCACCTCTGCCGACGGCACTCCGATCGCGGTCTTCGAGACGGGCGCCGGCGATCCCGTCGTCATCGTCAACGGGGCGTTCTCGACGGCGCACGATGCGGAGGGACTCGCGCACGCCCTCGCCGAAGGGGGCTTCCGCGCCGTCACCTACGACCGCCGCGCGCGCGGCGAGAGCGGCGACACTCCACCCTTCACGCCGCAGCGCGAGGCCGAAGACCTCGCCGCCGTGATCGCCTCGACAGGCGCCGAGTCTGCCGTGCTCGGCCATTCGTCGGGCGCGGTGCTGGCGCTGTTCGCGGCATCGCTCGGCACCCCCGTGCGACACCTCTTCCTCTCCGAGCCGCCGTTCCACTTCGGCGAGGGCGATCCCGCACCCGACTTCGTCGACCGACTGCAGGCCGCCGTCGACGAGGGGCGGGCGGCCGACGCCGTGATGCTCTTCCAACGCGAGGGCGTGGGGCTACCCGACGACGTGATCGCCCAGATCCGGCAGAGTCCGCTGTTCGAGACACTCCTCCCCCTCGCGCGATCGACCGTGTACGACGCCACGCTCACGCGCGATCTGTCGACGCCGACGCCCGACATGCTCGCCATCCCAGCACCGGTGACGATCCTCTGCGGCGAGCAGACCTTCCCGATGCTCTCGGCGGCGGCCGAGCGCCTCGCGAGCGAGCTGGCGGGCGCCGAGTTGCTCGGCATGCCCGAATCGGTCATGCACCGCCTCGACGCCACAGCGGCCGCGCGCGTCGTGAGCGAGCGCCTGACCTAGCGCCGGCTCCGGCAGACCCCGCTGACCCGGCCCGCCCCGCCCCTACGCCCGCTCGGTAGGCGCCGCGGCGCGCGGCGAGGGCAGATCGGTGGTCGCGGCCCAGCTGGCGAGCATGCGCAGCGCGTCGGCCGACGGCGAGCCGGGTTCGGCGGTGTAGGTCGAGAGGGTAAGCCCCGGGTCGGCGGGCAGCTCGAAGGCCTCGTAGGTGAGTTCCATCTCTCCGACGAGCGGGTGGTGCAGCCGTTTGACGCCGCTGCGGTGATAGCGCACGTTGTGCGCCGCCCACAGGGTGCGAAAGCGCTCCGACCGGGTCGACAACTCGCCCACCAGGTCGGTGAGGCGACGGTCGAAGGGGTTCCGCCCCGCCTCGCCACGCATCGTGGCGACGAGGTCTTGCGTGTTCTTGTCCCACTCGGGGTAGAAGTCGCGCGCCGCGGGGTCGAGAAAGGCGAAGCGCGCACTGTTCGGTGCCGGGTCGCCGAACACCGGTGAATAGAGCGCACGGCCGAGCGCGTTCGCGGCGACGTAGTCGAAATAGTTGTTGCGCAAGATCGCCGGGGCATCCGTCATGGCATCCAGAAGACGCTGGATGCTCGGACGCACGGCATCCGTCTTGGCACGGGGCCTGCGGGCGCCGGGCGACGCGTTCGCGGTGCGGGCAAGGTCGAACAGGTGCGCGGTCTCGGCCTCGTCGAGTTGCAGCCCGCGGGCGAGCGCGTCGAGCACGCTGTCGGAGGCTCCGGAGAGATCGCCGCGCTCGAGCCGCGTGTAGTAGTCGACGCTCACGCCTGCCAGCAGCGCCACCTCTTCGCGGCGTAGCCCCGGCACGCGGCGGTGACCGCCGGCCGACCAGGCGGGAAGGCCCGCCCGCTCGGGCGTGAGGCGGGCGCGCCGGGTCGAGAGGAACTCCCGCACTTCGCTGCGATGATCCATGCCTCGACGCTACGCCGCCGCCGGGCGCGGTGGGAGGGCCTGTCATTACCGGGCACGGCGCGCACTGTCGCGGGCGCGCCGCGAGGCGTTGACTGGCGACACGTTCGACGGTCTGACGAAAGGACCTCTCATGACCCACTCCGCTTTGTCCTTCCCTCGCGACACCCCCGGGGAGGCGTGATGCACACGCGCATTCTCGGCGAGGGACTCGGCCCCGGGCGGGGCCTCGCGGTGTCGGCCGTCGGGCTCGGCGCCATGGGCATGTCGATGAGCTATGGCCCGAACCCCGGAGACCGCGCCGACATGATCGGCGTGCTGCGGCACGCGATCGACCGGGGCGTCACCTTCATCGACACGGCCGAGGTCTACGGCCCCTTCGACAACGAGCGGCTCGTCGGCGAAGCGATTGCGCCCGTGCGCGACCATGTCGTCGTCGCGACGAAGTTCGGTTTCCGCATCGAGGGCACCGCGATGGCGGGCACCGATTCGCGACCGTCGCACATTCGCGAAGTGGCGGATGCCTCGCTCCGCCGCCTCGGCATCGAGACGATCGACCTGTTCTACCAGCACCGGGTCGACCCGGCGGTGCCGATCGAAGACGTCGCCGGCACCGTGGGCGAACTGATCGCCGAGGGCAAGGTGCGCCACTTCGGGCTCTCCGAGGCATCCGCGGCGACGATCCGCCGCGCGCACGCGGTGCAGCCGGTCACGGCCGTGCAGAGCGAGTATTCGCTGTGGACGCGCGACCCCGAGCCCGAGGTGCTGCCGACGTGCGCCGCGCTCGGGATCGGGTTCGTGCCGTTCTCGCCCCTCGGCAAGGGGTTTCTCACCGGTACCGTCTCCGCCGATGCGCAGTTCGCCGCCGGAGAGATCCGCGCGCGCGTGCCGCGCTTCACGCCCGAGAACCTCCGCGCCAACCAGGTGCTCGTCGATCGGGTGCGGGCTCTGGCCGACGCACGCGACGCGACTCCTGGTCAGATCGCCCTCGCCTGGCTGCTGGCCCAGCAGCCGTTCATCGTGCCGATTCCGGGCACCCGCCGCCGGGAGCGGGTCGACGAGAACGCCGCCGCGACCGCGGTGCGGCTCTCGGCCCACGACGTCGCCGAGCTCGACGCGCTCGCGGCGACGGTCGGGGTCGCCGGCGACCGCTACGACGCGGCGGGCATGGCCGCGGTGGGGTTGTGATCGCCCGGTGATCACCCGGTGATCGCCCGGTGATCACCCGGTGATCCCGCGGGGGGGTCACCATCCGTCGGACCGGCGGTGCAGGTGGCGTCTGGCGGTGCCCACAGGGCACCACCAGCCCCTCGGCTCCGACGGATGTTGACGCACCTCCGCCATGGACGTTTCGGTTAACGTGCAGTAACCTGAGGTTTCAGTTACCGAGCGATAATCCAACGGAGGATTGTCATGGCGACCGCCCCGCCCCCGCGCACCGACTACCGCGCGCTCGTCGACGACCTGCGTGCCCGGCGCGCACGCGTCGCCGCAGGCGGGCCCGAGTCATCCCGTCTGCGGCACGTGGCGCGGGGAAAGCTGCTCGCCCGTGACCGCATCGACACCCTGCTCGACCGGGGCAGCCCGTTCCTCGAGCTCGCCCCGCTCGCCGCCGACGGCCTCTACGGCGGCGACGCGCCCGCCGCCGGGGTCGTCGCCGGCATCGGACTCGTACACGGGCGGCACGTCATGGTGGTCGCCAACGACGCGACCGTCAAGGGCGGCACCTACTACCCAATGACGGTGAAGAAGCACCTGCGCGCGCAAGAGGTCGCCGCCGAGAACCGTCTGCCCTGCATCTACCTCGTCGACTCGGGCGGCGCGTTCCTGCCGATGCAGGACGAGGTGTTCCCCGATCGCGACCACTTCGGGCGCATCTTCTACAACCAGGCGCGCATGTCGCGCGCCGGCATCGCTCAGATCTCGGCCGTCATGGGCTCGTCCACCGCGGGCGGGGCGTACGTCCCCGCGATGAGCGACGAGACGGTCATCGTGCGGAACCAGGGCACGATCTTCCTCGGCGGGCCGCCGCTCGTGAAGGCGGCGACCGGCGAGGTCGTGACGGCCGAGGAGCTCGGCGGCGGCGTCACGCATTCCCGCATCTCGGGCGTCACCGATCACCTCGCCGAGAACGACGCGCACGCCCTGCAGCTCGTGCGCGACATCGTCGATACCCTCCCCCGCCCCGCGCCGCTCCCCTACGACCTCGACCCCGGTGATGCGCCGCTGCACGACGCCGACACCCTCTACGACGTCGTACCGGTCGAGCTGACCACCCCCTACGACGCCCGCGAGATCATCGCGCGCCTCGTCGACGGCAGCCGGTTCACCGAGTTCAAGCGCGAGTACGGCGACACCCTCGTGACGGGCTTCGCGCACCTCCACGGGCACCCGGTCGGCATCGTCGCCAACAACGGGGTGCTGTTCGCCGAATCGGCGCTGAAGGGCGCGCATTTCATCGAGTTGTGCGACCAGCGCGGCATCCCGCTGCTGTTCCTGCAGAACATCACCGGGTTCATGGTGGGGCGCGAGTACGAGCACGGCGGCATCGCCAAGCAGGGCGCCAAGATGGTGAACGCCGTCGCGTGCGCGCGCGTGCCGAAGCTCACCGTCGTCGTCGGTGGGTCGTTCGGCGCCGGCACCTACTCGATGTGTGGGCGGGCCTATTCGCCGCGGTTCCTGTGGCTGTGGCCGGGTGCCCGCGTGTCGGTGATGGGCGGTCCGCAAGCGGCATCCGTGCTCTCGACGGTACGCGGGGAGCAGTTGGATGCCGCGGGCACCCCCTGGTCCGACGACGACAGAGCGGCCTTCGAAGCGCCCATCCGCGCGCAGTACGAAGAACAGGGAAGCCCCTACTATTCGACGGAGCGCCTGTGGGACGACGGCGTGATCGAACCGGCGCAGACCCGCGACGTGCTCGGCCTCGCGCTCGATGTCGTCTCGCGCGCCCCGATGGAGGGCGTCGGCTACGGCGTCTTCCGGATGTGATCCCCATGACGACCACCGCCTCCCCCCGCATCGAGAAAGTCCTCATCGCCAACCGCGGCGAGATCGCGGTGCGGATCATCCGCACGCTCCGCCGCCTCGGCATCCGCTCGGTCGCCGTCTACAGCGACGCCGACGCCGGAGCCGTGCACGTGCGCCTCGCCGACGAAGCCGTACGCCTCGGGCCCGCCGCCGCGAGCGAGAGCTACCTGTCGATCGAGCGGGTGCTGGATGCCGCGCACCGCACCGGCGCGCAGGCGATCCACCCGGGGTTCGGGTTCCTCGCCGAGAACGCCGAGTTCGCCCGCGCGTGCGCCGACGCCGGCATCGTCTTCATCGGGCCGTCGCCCGAGGCGATCGAGGTGATGGGCGACAAGATCTCGGCCAAGCAGACCGTCGAAGCGCGCGGCGTGCGCACCGTTCCGGGCCTCGCCCGCCCGGGCCTGACCGACGACGA
Organism: Microbacterium paulum; assembly: GCF_015707995.1. GTDB lineage: Bacteria > Actinomycetota > Actinomycetes > Actinomycetales > Microbacteriaceae > Microbacterium > Microbacterium paulum. The sequence continues at coordinate 1,062 of NZ_JAAGRY010000024.1, read as the reverse complement.
GCTGATCGCGGGGGCGTCGGAGGTCGGCTTCCCCGTGCTGATCAAGCCGTCCGCAGGCGGCGGCGGCAAGGGCATGCACGTCGTCGACGACCCGTCGGGGCTCGCCGCGGCGGTCGCCGCGGCGCGGCGCGAGGCCGCGGCATCCTTCGGCGACGACACCCTCTTCCTCGAACGCTACGTCACCTCGCCGCGGCACATCGAGGTGCAGATCCTTGCCGATCAGCACGGCACCGTCATCCACCTCGGCGAGCGCGAGTGCTCGCTGCAGCGGCGACACCAGAAGGTCGTCGAAGAGGCCCCGTCGCCGCTCCTCGACGACGCGACCCGCGCCCGCATCGGCGAAGCCGCCTGCGAGACCGCGCGCAGCGTCGGCTACGTCGGCGCCGGCACCGTAGAGTTCATCGTGCCCGGCGACAGCCCCGGCGACTTCTTCTTCATGGAGATGAACACGCGCCTGCAGGTCGAGCACCCCGTCACCGAGATGATCACCGGGCTCGACCTCGTGGCCGAGCAGTTGCGGATTGCGGCGGGCGAACCGCTCGGCATCACTCAAGTCGACGTACACCTGAACGGTCACGCGATCGAGGTGCGCGTGTACGCCGAAGATCCCCGGACCGGGTTCCTGCCGACCGGTGGGCACATCGAGCGCGTCGTGCATCCCGCCGGCGACGGCATCCGGGTCGATTCCGCCCTCGAGGACGGACTCGACGTGTCAACCGACTACGACCCGATGCTCGCGAAGATCATCGCGTGGGCACCGACCCGCGATGAGGCACGGCGCCGCCTCATCACCGCCATCGACGACACCGCGATCTTCGGGTTCGAGACCAACCTCACCTTTCTGAAGCTGCTGCTCGAACGCCCCGAGGTCGCTGCCGGCGACCTCGACACCGGGCTCATCGCGCGCGTCTTCGACGACCTGGCCTTCGCCGAGGCATCCGAGCGCACGTTCGCAGAGGCGGCCCTCGTGCTGCACGCGTTCGCGGCGCGCGGCGCGGCCACGCACGGCAGCGCGGACGGCTCGGCGGCGAGCGGCTCACGGGCGACAGGGCCGTGGGCACG
>NZ_JAAGRY010000023.1 GCF_015707995.1 Microbacterium paulum | reverse complement strand
TGGGGCAAGCGCCGCCTGGCATACGAGATCCAGAAGAAGAACGAGGGCATCTACGCCGTCGTCAACTTCACCGCGACCAGCGAGGCCACGCAGGAACTCGACCGTCAGCTGAAGCTGAACGAGCAGATCATGCGTACCAAGGTGCTCCGCGCCGAGGAGGCGATCGCTCAGGTCGCCGCCGAGAAGGAGCGCGCCGAGGCCAAGGCCGCCCGCAAGGCAGCGAAGGCGTAACGGACGATGGCCGGCGAAACCGTCATCACCGTCGTGGGCAACCTCACGGCAGACCCCGAGCTGCGTTACACGCAGAACGGCCTGCCCGTCGCGAACTTCACGATCGCGTCGACGCCCCGCACGTTCGACCGTCAGGCGAACGAGTGGAAGGACGGCGAAGCGCTGTTCCTCCGCGCGTCGGTCTGGCGCGACTTCGCCGAGCACGTCGCAGGGTCCCTGACGAAGGGGATGCGCGTCGTCGCCACCGGGCGTCTGCGCCAGCGCAGCTACCAGGACCGTGAGGGCCAGAACCGTACCGCGATCGAGCTGGAGGTCGACGAGATCGGCCCCTCGCTTCGGTACGCGACGGCTCAGGTCACCCGTGCCGCATCGAGCGGTGGCGGTGGCGGCGGTCAGCAGTCGCGCCCGCAGGTGCAGCAGGAGGAGCCGTGGGCGTCTCCCGGCTCCGCCGCTCCGGATGCCTGGTCGGCGCCCGGCTCGTACGGCGACGACACTCCCTTCTGACCCCGACCGGTTCGGGGACCGACAGATCTCGGATGCCACCGGCATCCACTCACACTCGTAAGGAAAAACAATGGCTGGAAAGGCTACCGGCGATCGCCGCAAGCCGCGGAAGGGCGCGAAGAACGCCGCTCCCGCGAAGGCGATCCGCGTCGGCGTCATCGACTACAAAGACGTCGCGACGCTTCGCAAGTTCATCTCGGAGCGCGGCAAGATCCGCGCCCGTCGTATCACCGGTGTGTCGGTGCAGGAGCAGCGTCTGATCGCCAAGGCGATCAAGAACGCGCGCGAAATGGCGCTCCTGCCTTACGCCGGCGCTGGCCGCTAAGGAGCACCCATCATGGCAAAGCTGATTCTCACGAACGAGGTTGCCGGGCTCGGAAGCGCCGGCGACGTCATCGAGGTCAAGAACGGGTACGCCCGTAACTACCTCATCCCCCAGGGCTTCGCCGTGGCGTGGAGCCGCGGTGGCGAGAAGCAGGTGGCGTCGATCCGCGCCGCCCGCGAGTCGCGCGCGATCCACGACCACGAAGAGGCCGTCGCGCTCAAGGACGCCCTCGAGTCGAACACCGTCAAGCTGCCCGTCAAGGCCGGCAAGGAAGGCCGTCTGTTCGGTTCGGTGAAGACCGCCGACGTGGCCGACGCGGTCAAGGCTGCCGGCCTCGGCGACCTCGACAAGCGCAAGATCCACATCACCTCGCCGATCAAGGCCGTGGGCGAGCACGAGGCGACCGTTCGCCTGCGTGACGACCTCACCGCCGTGATCACCCTGCAGGTGGTCGCCGCGAAGTAATTCGCGCACGACGGATGCCGCGACCCGCCCCCTCACGGGGTGCGGGGCGCGGCATCCGTCGTTCCTGCCCTGCTCTCGCGGATGCGGCGGCGTTGCGGCCATACTTCCCCCAGGACGACCGTGAGGAGCGCGCGCATGGCCGAGCAGGGATCGGCGCCGGGAGAGTTCGTCGCACGCTGCGTGTGGGTCGTGGTCGGCGTGCTCGTGATCGGGCTCGGCAGCGGCCTGCTGAAGGCGATCGACGTCGGCGTCGACCCGTACACGGCCGCCAATATCGGCATCAGCACCCTGCTCGGGTGGGACCTCGGCAGCTACCAGCTGCTCAGCAACCTCGTGCTGTTCATCCCCATGCTCATCTGGGGTCGCAAGTGCATCGGCGTCGGCAGTGTCGCGAACATGGCGTTCACCGGCTACGCGATCCAGTTCTTCGCGGGTGTGATCACGCCGCTCGTGCCGGATGAGCCTGCCCCGGTCCTGAAGATGATTCCTGTTCGTCATGGGCATCTGCGTCTTCGCGCTCGGCGCTTCGCTCTATATGACGGCGGCGCTCGGCACGGCCCCTACGACGCGCTCGCGCCGATGATCGTGGATGCCACGGGGGCCAAGTATCGCGTCGTGCGCACCGCGCAGGACGGCCTCGCTGCTGCCCGCGCCGACGGCGGCAGCACCGGTCTCGACGGCGCGCGGCATCGTGCGGACCGGGGGTGGCGCACCGGATGCCTCGGCGGCACCCCCCGGCGAGAATTAACGCTCACAGGGTATTGACAAACTCGCCGTCTGGCCGGGTGGTTTTCCGCAGGGTTGTCCCCAGTCGCCCCGCGTACGCACAACCTTCAACCCACACTTCAAGCACATTGCGAGTCCACAGGGTGTGAGTGAGGTTTCACCAGGTCAGCTGGTAAATAAAAGTCGCTCTGCATCCGTATCCCGGGCGTTTTCCACAGCCACTGTCCACATGCGTCTCGGCGTTTCACGCAGATTCTCCACACAGTTATCCACAGGCGGGTTTGCGACTGTCGGACCCCCTCCCTAGCGTGGCCTGTGGCCCGGCGAGCGGGGCAGGGGGATACGTGGGGATACGTGAAGAAAGGGCGCCGCATGTCGATCGCTGACATTCCGGAGGAGCGTCTCGGCGGCCCTCGCGAGCGCAGCAACGAGCGCACGCCGCCGCATGATCTGCTCGCCGAGCAGTCGACGCTCGGCGGCATGCTGCTGTCGGCCGACGCAGTCGCCGACGTCGTCGAGTCGATCCGCGGCACCGACTTCTACGTGCCCAAGCACGAGCTGATCTTCGAAGCGATCCTGAGCCTCTACTCGCACGGCGAGCCGACCGACGTCGTGGCGGTCACCGACGAGCTCATCAAGACCGGCGACCTGATGCGCGCCGGCGGCGCCGACTACCTGCACTCGCTGACCTCGATCGTGCCGACAGCGGCGAACTCGTCGTACTACGCGTCGATCGTGCGCGAACGGGCGCTGCTGCGTCGACTCGTCGAGGCCGGCACCCGCATCGTGCAGATGGGCTACAACGGCCAGGGCGAGGCGCTCGACCTCGTCAACAACGCCCAGGCCGAGATCTACTCGGTGACCGGCGCCGAGCAGGCTGAAGACTACGTCGCCCTCGAGGTGGCCGTCGGTGCGGCCATCGAAGAGATCGAGGCAGCCCGCGGGCGTGACGGTCAGATGACCGGCATCCCCACCGGCTTCGCCGGCCTCGACCAGCTGACCAACGGCCTGCACCCCGGCCAGATGATCGTCGTCGCCGCCCGACCGGCCATGGGCAAGTCGACGCTCGCGCTCGACTTCGCCCGGGCCGCGGCGATCAAGCACAACCGTCCGACGATCTTCTTCTCGCTCGAGATGGGGCGCAGCGAGATCGCGATGCGCCTCATGAGCGCCGAGGGCGCCGTGCCGCTGCAGTCGATGCGGAAGGGGTCGCTCGACTCGCGCGACTGGACGACCATCGCCTCGACGCGGGGGCGCATCAACGACGCTCCGCTGTACATCGACGATTCGCCGAACATGACGCTCGTCGAGATCCGCGCGAAGTGCCGCAAGCTCAAGCAGCGGGTGGGTCTCCAGATGGTCGTGATCGACTACCTGCAGCTGATGACGTCGGGCAAGCGCGTCGAGAGCCGCCAGCAGGAGGTCTCGGAGTTCTCGCGCGCGCTCAAGCTGCTCGCGAAAGAGCTGCAGGTTCCGGTCATTGCGCTGTCGCAGCTGAACCGTGGTCCCGAGCAGCGCGCCGACAAGAAGCCCGCGATCAGCGATCTGCGTGAGTCGGGCTCGATCGAGCAGGATGCCGACATGGTGATCCTGCTGCACCGCGAGGCCGCCTACGAGAAGGACAGTCCCCGTGCCGGCGAGGCCGACCTGATCGTCGCCAAGCACCGCAACGGCCCGACCGACACCGTGACCGTCGCCTTCCAGGGCCACTTCTCGCGCTTCACCGACATGGCGCCGGGGGACTTCGGGTAATTGTAGGTTCCACGCCGAAATGACATATTCCACGGGTAGTTGGCAGGCACTTGGCATCTGTAGGTTCCGGTTGAAGTTGTCCATTTCGCAGATGAAATGTCCACGGTGTGTCCATCTGGACATTTCAACTCCTGAGTGACGCTCTGGGACGATGTGGGGGTGAGCGAGTCGGTAGATGACGGATACGGGTCTGTCGAGAACGGCGAGCAGTGGGGTGAGGAAGACGGCCGAGAGATCATCTTCGAGACGCCAGCGTAAGCAGCAACCTTCGTCCCTACGCTTGTCCGATAGACGATCCGCTTGCAGGCGTCTATGTGCTGTGGTCGGAGGGGCCGGCAGCCGCGCGGTATCCACATCGGCTGGTTGCGAGACCTCAAGGCGGTGTGCGCGTCGAGCGCTACCCAGGTCGACGCGGCTCGGAGGCACGGAGCATCGATCGAGTTGCGAATGGGCCGGCTGCGACGGGGGTACCAGCGCAGAATCCCCCTAGGGTGGTCAAATGTCGACGACCTCCGCACGCCGCCGCGCGATCGGGGCGTCCGCGACCCTCTTGAGTGGCCCCGTCGATCTGCTCGACTTCCTTATTCCGCTCTGGGGGGGCGCGGTGCTCGGGCTCAGTACGTCTGTGGTCGGATGGCTGGTGGCCGCGGAGCTGGTGGTATCGGTGCTCATGCGACCGGTTGCCGGGTATCTCGCCGATTCGCGACCGCGCACCCGAGTCGCAGCGGTCGGAGCGTTCCTCTACAGCGCCAGCTGCGTGCTCTACGCGTTCGCGGATACGCCCGGGATGGCGTTCGTCGCGGCTGCCGTCGGCGGCGTCGCCGGCCCCCTGTTCTGGATCTCGCTGCGCGCCATCGCCGCCGAATACCTGTCGGACGACTCGGGGACGTTTGCAGGGCTGATGTCCTCCGAGGCCCTCGGATCCTGGATCTTCTGGGCGCCCGCGATGTTTCTCCTTGCATCCTACGGATACTCGGCCGTCTTCATCGGACTCGCCGCCGCGGCGATCGCCGCCGCGGTGCGCCTTCTGTTCGTGCCGAAGGAACCGCTCGTCGTGCGGGAAGAGTTCGCGGGCGGAACACGCGGACATGTCCGTCGACTCGCACCGCTCTTGGCGCTCGGCGTCTTCGTCACCGCCGCCGAGGCGGGCGTGGGTCTGGCGCTGCTCCTGCAGCTGCAAGCCCTGAACCTTCAGGTCTGGCAGATCGCGCTCGTTTACCTGCCGGGCGGTATCGCGCTCACGATTCTCCCGCGCCTCCTGCACGGTCTCGTCGAGCGATGGGGTCGCAAACCCGGCTACGCCGCCGCGTCCATCGCGTCTGCGGGGAGCGCAGCTGCGCTGGCGGTCTCCCCTCCAGTGATCGTCATAGCCGCGCTGTGGGTCTTCGTGTGTGCCGCGTTGGGCCTCCTCTACCCTCTGCAGAAGACCCTCGTCTCGGAGGCGAGCGGCGACCGCGTCGCCCGCGGGATGAGTCTGCAGGCGAACGCCGACACGATCGGCGCCGCGATCGGGGTGGTCGCTGCAGGCGCGTTGATCGCCGGTGGCTGGTGGGCTCCGGCGTACCTCGTGTTCTCCGCTGTCATCGCGAGCGGTACGGTCCTCGGCCCCTGGGCCATCGATCGCATAGGTCGGGATCGCCCACTGGCCGAGACTGCGGAGCAGTGACATGGCGAGCATCTGAGCGATCGCGTCGGCGACACATTTATTTCGATGGTGTCGCGGATGCTGGTAGCTTTCAGGGGTCCGTGCAGGAGTTTCGAGGAGGTGGTACCCGTGAACGAATCGACGTGGGTGCTCCCCACGGGAGTCACGGTCGGGCGATAGGTCGCCCGGGAGCGCCGCATCCTTGCAGCACTCCCGGAAGGCACGACCATGCACTTCACCTCCGAAACCCGCCTTGACCAGGGACCCATCGAACGCGAGTTCACCCTCGGCGACATTCCCGGCATCCTCTGGACACCACCCACCGCGTCGACGGCCGGCCCCGTTCCGCTCATCCTGTTGGGTCAGCCCGGCGGGCTCGGGCTACGGCGCATGCACCCCCGTCTGGAGGTCCGAGCACGCAGCGCCGCCGCACAGGGTTTCGCCTCGGTTGCTCTCGAACTGCCAGGTGCCGGAGACCGGCACCCGCTGCCGTGCGCGGAACAAGCCCGTGCCGACCTCGTGCGCGCGATCTCGGTGGGCGAGCGTCCCGATGACGACATCATCGACCGGCTCATCCTTCCCATCGTGGAGCGGGCAGTGCCGGAGTGGCAGGCCGCACTCGACGCAGTGCTTGGGCTTCCGGAGATCGGGGATCGGGTCGCCATCTCCGGCGGGGTCATCGCGGTCGCCGTGCGCCTGGCCGCGACCGATCGGCGCATTGCGGCCGCGGGCCTGTTCGCCGGAAGCTACGTGCCGCGATCGACCATGGACGAAGCGCGACGGATCACGATCCCCCTCCATGGGCTGCTGCAATGGGATGACGAGGGCAACGATCGACAGATGGCGCTCGATCTCTTCGATGCCTTCGCATCGACCGAGAAGACCCTCTACGCCAACATGGGCGGACACACCGGCGTCCCCTCATTCGCCAGCGAAGATGCCGCGCGCTTCTTCGCCCGCCATCTCGACTCGACAGGTGATTGATGTCCACCACGGATCGAGGACTGTAGGAATCTGCCGTTTCGCGTGGAACCTCGAACTCGAGATCACTGCCATTTGCCGTGGAATCCCGGCATCCTCCGCCATCTCGAGCGGGAACTTACAGTAGTTGTAGGTGTAGGGATTTTTTGGAGGTGTCCATTTCGCAAACGACTTGTCCACGCGATGTCCAGATGGACATTTATTGCTCGGCGAACGGCATGAAACGCCGCGAGGCGATGCCCCGTATAGTGACTCGCCACCGGGCAGGACTTACGGCGTCACGTGAGGCCCCGCGGAGACTGCGACCGGAGATGAGGAAGGCCGATGCGGAGAACGCCTCCTGGCTTCCCGCGGGGTGGATCGACGTCGGCTGCGGCGGCTCGAGAGGCCAGCGTTAGAAGAGCGCCGGTGGTTGGGCTATGGCTTCCGTGCGGTCAGCATGCGGCGTAGGTCTGCAACCAGGGCAGTGGGTCGGTGGCACTGGTGCCGTTGCGGAGCACTTCGAAGTGCAGGTGGGCGCCGAACGAGCGGCCGGTGTCGCCGGTGCGGCCGATGTATTGGCCGACGCTGACTGTGTCGCCGACCTCGACTTGTCGGGAGTCGTATTCCATGTGGGCGTAGCGGCTGGAGACCGGTTGTCCGTCGACGACGTGGTCGATGACGATTGTGACTCCGTACGCGCCGCCGTTGTCTGTTGCGACACTGACGACCCCGTCGGCGATTGTTTGGATGTGGGCGCCGGCGCCGGGGATGAAGTCGGTGCCCTCATGCAGTCGGCCGTCACGCATGCCGAACCCGTAGGTCATCGGAACGCCGACCGCGTACGGCCATTGGACCGCGCAGTCGGGATTGTTGGTGAAGACCGCGGTGGAGTAGTTCGTGATGCCAGCGGTTCCGGCGAGATCCACGAGGGTGGCTGTTGAATAGCCGTCGCGATTGATAACGAGGCTGGGTTGCGTCTGGGCGGGTGTGACGTAGGCCTGAATGTCTCCGCCGGGCACGTCACTAGAGGCCAGTGTTGTTGTTGTTGTTGCGGCGGCGTGCTCGTGGGGAAGGGCCTCGGCGTCGACGGTCATCCCGATAGTCATCAGTCCTACGAGCCCAAATACGTGCGCGGAGAAGAACGCCGCCCGTGTACGAGCGTGCGGGGCGACTTTCGCCTCGGTCACGTCTGGCCGCTCATCGGACTGGGACGACGGCGCGGAAGCTGGGGGGTTTGGCTCGGGCTTGGGTTCGGCAGGCTGTGTCGGAGCGAAGGAGAACAGGCGTACCGCGGCATCGAAGGGGTCCAGCGGGAGGTCCGCATGGGCGTCAGCGTGGCGTGCGGTGGCCGGGGGGGTGCCGGTGGATGCCTGTGATCGGGTGCGGGCTTGGCGTCGGGTCAGGACGGCATCGGGCTGCGGCGTTGGAGCCGCTGAGGGCATCTCCCTGGCACCGTTTGGATGTCGCCTGTCGGAGCGTGGGTGCGTCGGGCTAGTGGCGGGTGTGTGGGTAAGCAAACGTGGTGACTTTCGGTTGAGTGTTAGCTGGAGGAGGGCATCAGGCTGAGTCCGCTGTCGTCGATGACGAGGATGTCTCCGGCGTCGGTGGTGGCGATCGCCTGGGCGGAGCGGTGCACGGTTCCGACGTCTTGCCAGGTCGTGTCACTGGTGGTGCTGCTCCAGATGGTGCCTTTGCTGTCCACGCCCACGAGTCGCTGGTGGTCGGGGGATGCGGCGATGGGATACAGACTCGGTGCGGCTGGAAGTGGGGTGAACGTTACGCCCCGGTCGGTGCTGGCCTGAGGTCCGTCCGGCGTAGTGGCGATGATGCGGCCGGTGGCGTCAACGACGATCGCGAACGCGAGCAGTGCGCCGCCGGTCGGGGTCCAACTGACACCGAGGTCGGAGCTTGCCAGGACCACGTTGTTGCCCGTGGCCTGTGCGTAGAGGGTGCCGTCAGGGCCGGCGGCGAGGGCGTGGAAGTCCTTCTCCCCGGTGAACGCGACCGGATCCCAGGTGTCGCCCCCGTCACGACTGCGGATGATGCCCAAGTTCTGGTCACCGAGTTCGGTGGGTGTGAGGGTGCCGGGGTGACCGGAGGCGATGAGGTCACTGCCGACCGCGGTCAATCCCATGGCGTCGAGGTTGTCGCGGCCGACGCGGGTGCCGAGCTGCCCGGCCGAGGTCGCGGTGTAGACGCCGTCGTGGGTGCCAAGCAGGAAGCCGTCACCGTCTGGGGCGGGCACGATGGCGTGCACGTGTGGCAGTACGGTCGCGTGGTCGGTGCCGGTGGAAGGCGGCGCGCCAGCAGTGCAACCGGTGAGGGACAGAGTCAGAAGCGCGACGAGGACCGCTGTCGCGCGCAGGGGAATGCGCATACGCACCCTTTCGAGTCCGGGGTGAGAGGCACCTATACGGGGTGCCCCTCACCGGGGTGCGTTAGAGCTGCGCGAGCAGCTCCTGCATGGTGGCGATCTCGGCGGTCTGCGTCTCGACGATGGTCTGTGCCATCGCGACCGCGTCTGTGTTCTGGCCGTTGTCTGTCGACTTCGTCTTGCGCCATCGTGATGGCACCCTCGTGATGCATCGTCATCTGCTCGAGGAACAAGCGGGACGCGTCAGTTCCGGTCGCGGCTTCGAGAGTTTGCATGTCGTCGTCGCTCATCATGCCGTCACCGTGGTCCATGCCGCCCATGGACTCGGTGTCCGTGTCGGCACCCCACTCGTCCAGCCATCCCTGCAGCTGCTCGATCTCCGGCTGCTGGGCGGCCTTGATGTCCTCGGCGAGCGTGAGCACACCCTCGTCGATGTCGTCTTTGGCAAGGATCATGTCGGCCATTTCGACGGCCTGCTGGTGATGCGGGATCATCATCTGCGCGAACATCACATCCGCGTCGTTGAAGTCCGCCATCACTACGGAGGGCGAGGAGCTGCTGCCGTGGTCCATGCCGGGCATGGACTCGGAGCTGGAGCCGCTGTTGCCTGCGCAGCCGGCGAGAGTGAGGGCGGTGGCCAGGGCCAGTGCGGCGGTCGCCGCGGTACGAATTCTCATCAGGGTTCTCCAAAGGGGTACGTGAAGGGTGCGCCGGTCAGGGTTGACCAGGCGCATGCGCGGACGGAGCCGGGGCAAAGTTGCCGAGGCTCCACCGCATCACGTACGGCTAATGCAGAGAGCAGTGAGCGAGGGAGGTCGAAGACAGGTGCCAACCGGAGGCGCGGCCGCGGGCGGTCCCGGGCGCGGAAGGAGCGCGAGCCATCGTTGTGCGCCGCGCATCCGTGCCAGGAGCAGCACCGTCGCCAGGAGAGCCAGAACACACGCCATAGCGAGCATGGTCGAGTGGCCCGTGCCGCAGTCCGCGCACGTTTCATCCACCGCGGCGGCAGCGGGTCCGGTTGAGGCGTGCGCATCCTCGAGAGTTGCGCCATGGACGTCGGCCGCCACGGCGGAGTGATGACCGGCTTGCGCGGCGGTGTGGGTGTTGAGGGAGTGCATCGCCAACAGGCCAACGATGACGGCGCCGGTAAGAGCGATCAGCAAAAGCAGCGTGCGGGCCATAGAACGGCCGGCACGGAGTTGCTCCGTGAGTGCGATCAGCGACATGTCACCTCCCTCGTCCTTCTACGGTACGGCACCCCGGTCAGCGGCGACCAATGACGGCTTCCGGGCTGAGATCCAATCGCCGCAGCAGCTGGGCGTTCAGGGCAACCACAATGGTGGACAGCGACATCAGGATCGCGCCCACCGACATGGGCAGCACGAAACCGATCGGGGCGAGCACCCCCGCGGCCAGCGGTACCGAGATCATGTTGTAGCCGGCTGCCCACCAGAGGTTCTGCTTCATCTTCCGGTAGCTGGCCCGAGACAATTCGATCACCGACACCACCGACCGGGGATCATCGCTCGCGAGGATCACTCCGGCCGACGCGATCGCGACATCAGTGCCTGCGCCGATGGCGATACCGACGTCGGCCTGCGCGAGGGCGGGGGCATCGTTGACGCCGTCACCCACCATCGCGACCTTGCGACCCTCGCTCTGCAACTTCTTTACCTTCGAGGCCTTGTCCTCCGGACGGACACCGGCGAAGAACCGGTCGATGCCGAGTTCTGCGGCCACGGACGCGGCGACCGCTTCCGCATCACCGGTGATCATGACCACCTGCACCCCGCGGCCCTGAAGAGCGGCGACTGCGGCACGCGACTCCGGGCGGATCTCGTCAGCAAGCCTCAGCGCACCCGCCACAGTTCCGTCGATAAGGACGTGGAGAATGATCGCACCCTCCTCGCGCCACTCGTCCGCGACGGGCAACTCGATCGCACCCTCCTGCTCGAGCAGGTACGGCCCACCCACCTGCACGGTGCGCCCATTCACCAGGGCACGCACACCCACAGCTGGCGAGGACTCAAAGTCGGTCGAGCCGGGCACGGTGAGCTGCTTTTGCTTCGCGGCGTTGACGATCGCCCGGGCGAGGGGATGTTCGGAGTCCGCTTCCGCAGCGGCCGCCAGCGCGAGCAGCTCATTCGGATCAGTGCCGTCGATGGGGTCGATAGCGGTGACGGCAGGAGTGCCCTTGGTGAGGGTGCCGGTCTTGTCAAACAGAACCGCGTCGACAGTACGCATGCTCTCCAACGCCAACCGGTCCTTCACCAGCACCCCGGCGCGAGCGGCGCGTTCGGTAGCGATCGACACCACCAGGGGAATCGCCAACCCGAGGGCGTGCGGGCACGCGATCACCAGCACAGTGATCGTGCGAACGACGGCGTCATCCGGGAACCCCAGCACCGTCCACACCACCGCGGTGATGGCGGCAGCGACAAGCGCGAACCAGAACAACCATCCCGCGGCGCGGTCAGCGAGCCGCTGCGCGCGAGAGGAGGAGTTCTGTGCCTCGGTGACGAGCTTCTGGATTCCGGCGAGGGCGGTGTCCTCACCAACCGCGGTGACTTCCACCCGCACCCCAGAGTCTGTGGCGACGGTCCCGGCGATCACCTGGTCCCCGTCGCTGCGGCGCACCGGGCGGGACTCACCGGTGATCATCGACTCGTCCATGCTGGCTGAGCCCTGCACAACGCGACCATCTGCCGGCACCCGTCCTCCCGGGCGAACGACGACGACGTCTCCCACCTGCAGGTCGGACGGAGGAACAGTGACGGTGGTGTTCCCCTCGACCTTCTCTGCCTCATCCGGCAGGAGGGCGGCGAGGGAGTCGAGCGCGGAGGTGGTTTGGGCGAGGGAGCGCATCTCGATCCAGTGGCCCAGGAGCATGATGACGATCAGCAGCGCCAGCTCCCACCAGAAGTCCAGCTCGTGATCCAGCACGCCGAGGCTCGCACCCCAGGAGGCGACGAACGCGACGGTGATCGCCAGGGCGATCAGCAGCATCATCCCGGGCTTGCGTGCGCGCAGCTCGCTGACAGCGCCGGTCAGGAACGGGGCACCACCCCACACATACATGACCGTTCCGAGGATCGGGGACACCCAGCCCACCCACGCGGCATCCGGCAGCGGGTAGCCGATCAGCATCGAGAACATCGTCGAGAAAACGATCACCGGAACGGCGAGGACCAGCATGATCCAAAACAGCCGCCGGAACCGAGCCACATGATCTCCGTGCCCGGCGTGGCCGCCATGATCAGCGTGGCCCTGCCCGGACTGGCCCGCGGCCGGTGCCCGGTCGTCGTGGTGACCGTGCTGGGTCATGGCCGCATGATCGTGCGCAGTCGCAGTCGTAGCGGCGTCCCCGCTGCGGTCGGCGGGAGTATGGGAGTGGTCGTGCTGGCTCATCAGAGCCTCCTTCGTTGCGTTGCGTTGCGTTCGAAGTGTCTAGACCGGGCTGTCAGCCAGGGCGTACCCGGCCTCGTCGACGGCTGCCTTCACCTGTGCAGGGTCAAGCGCGCTGGCGCTGTGAATGGTGACGCGGGATGTCCCGCCGGCGTTCAGTTCAACGGTCACGCTCTGCACGCCGTCGATGCCGGTCAGTTGCTCGGTGACGCTGGACACGCAGTGCGAGCACGTCATCCCCGACACCAGAATGTCATCCGTCACTGCAGCGGGCATCGGGACCGGGGTCTCGGCAACCGTGGATGTGGCGCAGCACGCGCAACCAGCCGTGGTGTCTTTCAGACCGAGGTCGATGTGGTCAGTCATGGTGTTTCCTCCAAGGGTTGGGTGGGGGTGATCAGGAACGGACGAGACGGGCGATCGCGTCGTTAGCTTCACGGATCTTTTCGGCAGCGACCTGGCCGCCTTCGGCGCTTGCCTCCGCGACACAGTGGCGCAAGTGATCGCCCAGCAGAGACAGCGCGACCGTCTCAAGAGCCTTTGTCGCTGCGGACACCTGGGTGAGGATGTCGATGCAGTACTTGTCCTCCTCGACCATCCGCGCGATACCTCGCACCTGGCCCTCGATGCGTCTAAGCCGCTGTTGCAGGTCGTCCTTATTGCCGTCGTAGCCGTGCATACCTATACCATACCCCCCTAGGGTATGTAAGCCGACGATAGAGCCCATCATTCCCGAGACCCTGCGGTGGAAACGGTCTGGCCTATTCGTCTTTCATCTCGGTGAGTACCTCGAACGGTGACTCGACGTCACCACGCCACGCCTCGATGCCCTCGCGGATGGCCAGGGCGGCGACGATGAGGGCGGCGACGGAGTCTGCCCACCACCATCCGAAGAGGCTGTTCAGGATGAGGCCGATGAACACGGCTCCCGAGAGGTAGACACACAGCATCAATTGGCGTGCGTCAGCGAGAACACTCTTGGAACCGAGCTCGCGACCGGTGCGTATTTCGAACGAGGCGAGCAGAGGCATCACGAGCAAACTGAGGGCGGTGATCCCGATACCGAGAGGGCTGTGTTCCGGGCCTTCTTGCGAGATGAGACTGAGGATCGCATCGATGCTGACGTAGGCGGCGAGGGCGAAGAAGGCGAGGCCGATGGCACGGACGGTGGCCTTCTCCCAACGCTCGGGGTCCTTGCGTGTGAATTGCCAGGCGATGGCGACCGCGGAGAGTACCTCCACGACGGAGTCCAGGCCGAAGCCGATGAGCGCCGCCGAGGACGCGAGCATCCCCGCGGTGATGGCGACTATCGCTTCGATGACGTTGTAGGTGATGGTGAACGCCACGATGAAACGGACGCGGCGGTGTAGCCGTTCACGGCGTTCAGTCGCCAGTGCGGTCATGGTGCGACCTCACAGCAGCCGGGGGCGGTGCAAGTGGAGTCCAGGCATGGGGCATTCTCGTCAACCGCCAGGGCGACGTCAACGAGCGCGGTGAGAGCAGCAGTGAGGTGCGGGTCGGAGATCTCGTAGCGAGTTTGCCGGCCTTCTGGTTCCGCAACAACGATCCCGCAATCGCGAAGACATGTCAGATGATTCGAGACGTTCGAGCGGGTCAGCTCGAGATCGCGAGCCAGCACGGCCGGATAGCTCGGCCCCTCAAGCAGGGTCATCAGAATGCGGGATCGAGACGGGTCGGCCATGGCGCGGCCGAGGCGATTCATCACGTCGAGACGGGTGGTCATGGTCAGCATCTGCTGATCATACAGTGATGGCTGTATCGATGGAGGTCGGGATGCGGTCTCCGACCTTCGAAGGCAACGGGCATCCGATGCGTGCGAGCTTGCCGGTCACGTGAGGTCGCACCGCAAGGTGACGTGGACATCTTCTCGCAACGATGAGGCTGCAGCACCTGGACATTTCTCGAGTCGATAGCCCGCTCTGCTGCGGGCGCGGTGGACAAGTCGAGCCGTACCCTACAGTAGGGATTCTTCTGAGATGTCCATTTTGCAGATGAAATGTCCACGCGATGTCCATCTGGACATTTCATCCGAGCGTGCCCCACGGTGGCGTCGCTGATCTCTGCGCACGAAGGATGACCGCTAAGCCTCGATCCACCGATAGGGGACTGTCTGAATAACGGTGTGTGGGGTCCGGCCTGATCCGTAAGGAGATGGCCGTGACTGTCGCGACCGATGTCGTCTTTGACGACGAGATGATTGATCCCGTGACCGGGGAGATCATCGATCAGAAGGAACTCGCCCAGCGGCTGCTCGCGCAGGCGAGGGGCCAGGGCGTGAGCCTGACCGGGCCGGGTGGCCTGCTCAGCCAGTTCACGAAGAACGTGCTCGAGACCGCGTTGGACGCGGAGTTGACCGAGCATCTCGGCCATGAACACGGCGGGACCCCGATCGCAGAGAACATGCGCAACGGGACCCGGGTGAAGACCGTGCTGACGGAGATCGGCCCCGTCGAGATCGAGGTCCCCAGGGGTCGCGACGGCTCTTTCGAGCCCATCGTCGTCCCGAAACGCAAACGTCGGCTGGACGGGGTCGACCAGATCGTCCTCTCGTTGACCGCTCGGGGACTGACGACCGGGGAGATCGCGGCGCATTTCGATGAGGTCTATGGCGCGAAGGTCTCCAAAGACACCATCAGCCGCATCACCGAGAAAGTCGCCGGCGAGCTCGCCGAGTGGGCTTCGCGTCCGTTGGATTCGTTGTATCCGGTGATCTTCGTCGACGCGATCGTCGTGAAGGTCCGTGACGGGCAGGTCCGCAATACCCCGTTCTACGTCGTGATGGGAGTGACCACGGCCGGGGAACGCGACATCCTCGGGATCTGGGCCGGAGACGGCGGCGAGGGAGCACGGTTCTGGCTGCAGGTGTTGACCGAGCTGAAGAATCGCGGGGTCGAGGACGTCCTCATCGCGGTCTGCGACGGGCTGAAGGGTCTCCCGGAGGCGATCAACACGACCTGGGAGCGGACGGTGGTGCAGCAGTGCATCGTCCACCTGATCCGCAACTCGTTCCGCTATGCGGGCCGGCAGCATCGCGACGGCATCGTGAAAGCGCTCAGACCGGTCTATACGGCCCCGTCCGAGCAGGCCGCGAAGGATCGGTTCGAGGAGTTCGCCGCCGAGTGGGGCGGGCGGTATCCAGCGATCGTGCAGCTCTGGCGCAACTCTTGGGCGGAGTTCGTGCCCTTCCTGGAGTACGACGTCGAGATCCGCCGCGTGATCTGCACGACCAACGCGATCGAGTCCATCAACGCCCGCTATCGGCGGGCCGTTCGAGCCCGCGGCCACTTCCCGAACGAGCAAGCGGCGTTGAAGTGCTTGTATCTCGTGACAAGGTCGCTTGACCCGACCGGCGGCGGGAGGGCACGCTGGGTGATGAGGTGGAAGCCCGCGCTGAACGCGTTCGCGATCACCTTCGCCGGACGGTTCGAGAGAACCACTCACTGATGAAAACCGCCGGACCCCACACACCGATTATCGGACAGTCCCGGTACCGGGTCGCATTGCTCGCACGACGTGCCGACCGGATCTCGGCTCTCGCCGCTGAGCTGGGGGCCGGCGCACTCCCGATCCAGGCCGATGTCACCGACCGTAAGCAGCTCGTCGCAGCCGCCGACCGCGTGCAGCAGGAACTCGGCGGAGCGAACGTACTGGTCAACAACGCCGGCATCATGCTCCTCGGCCCATTCGCGTCCGCCCAACGCGACGACTCCGCAACATGATCGACATCAACCTCCTCGGCGCGATCACCGCGACCGAAGTGTTCCTCGACCAGCTGCGCGACGCGCCCGGCGACGTCATCAACCTGTCGTCCGTCGCCGGGCGCACCGCCCGCGCAGGCAACGGCGTCTACGCGGCGACGAAGTGGGGGCTCAACGGCTGGTCAGAGTCCCTCCGTCAGGAACTTCTCCCCAACGTGCGCGTGACCCTCATTGAACCGGGCGTCGTCGACACCGAGCTCCCCTCGCACATCACCCACGACGCCACACGCGAAGCCGTTCTGAAGGGATACTCCGCGGCCACCGTCAAGCCGGAAGAGATCGCCGCGGTCATCGGCTTCGTTCTGGCTCAGCCGCGCCACCTCGCCATCAACGAGATCCTGCTGCGCCCCGCCGACCAGCCCTGAGGGTCGCTGTCCGCCAGGGCCGGTCGGCTCGGTCACGACGAGAGTGCCGAGAGCAGGGTGGACAGCGCGTCCTCCTCCGCTACCGCGTCCGGGCTGGAGGCGCGCACCTCGGTGAGGACCGCGTCGATCATCCCGTCGAGCACAGCCCACCCGTTCGGATTCAAGGGTTTCAGCACCGATTGCGCGGCATCCCACGCTGATTCGAGGTCCTTGACGCGAGCCACGGCACCGGCCTGATCCCCGGCTTTCACCTTTTCGAGGGTGTCTTGCGAGATCGTCCGAAGTTCGCTGACGTCTGCGGCGGGGAAGCCCGCGGTCGCCGACTCGCCGGGTGCGAGAGTTGCGGTCGACGCGGGTCCTTCTTCGCTCGCTGCCGCTGTCGTGTGGGGCTGCGCAGACGCCCAGACCAGCAGGCCGGCGGTGAGCACAGCGACTCCACCGAAGTAGCCGAGCATCGCCCGTTCCCGTTTCGGGCTCGACCATGGGCTCCGCGCCCACGAAGGCTGCTTTGTCAGTTTGTCGGGGTCGATGGCGTCCGCGCGCGATACCGTCAGATAGATCACAGTCGCGATGATCGCGACGAGGAAGATCACGCTGGTCACAGCGACTCCCAGCCCGAGACCCTGCTGGTCAGCCGGGAAGCCCATCCAGTCTCCGAGGTTGGCGCCCAACGGGCGGGTCAGGATGTAGGCGAGCCAGAACGACAGTGTCGCGCTCGCGCCCAGGCGCCAGCCGATGATCACCGCGCTGATGAGCGCCGCGGGAAGCAGCACCGACACACCCGGACCCCAGCCGGTCACCTCGAGGATCCAGTCGCCGGCGGCGGTCCCCAACGCGAAGGTCACGAGGATCGCGAGCCAATAGAACAACTCGCGCGGGGTGCTGGTGATGCTGTGGATGGATAGGGTGCGCTGGCTGGCCCACCAGACTCCGAACGCCACTGCGAGCACGCCCGCGAACACGGCTGTGCTGACTGCGAGAGGTACGCCGAGCGCATCGGTCAGGATGTCGGTGTACAGGGTGCCGGTCACGCTGACCACCACCACGGTTAGCCAGTACACGACCGGCACGTATCGTCGCAGCGACAGCTGCCAGATGAGGACGCCTGCGAAGACGATCGTGAAGAGGACCGCGGTCATCTCGAGGCCGACGCCGAGGGTCATGTTGATCCATTCCGCGAAGCTCTCACCGACCGTGGTGCAGAGGATCTTGATGATCCAGAACCACAGCGTGCTCTCCGGCACCTTGCTGAGCATCTCGCGGCGGCCGGAACCAGCGGGCGCGATCGTCGTGTTGTTCGTCACGATCTGCACGCTACGAAGGTGCGACTAATCCGTCTCTAAGCGGAATACCGCTCGTTTCATGCCTTCGGTAGGCTCCGGCTGTGACCCTGTCCGACGACCTCGCCGCGTCCCTCGTCGGTGTGGTCGTGCTCGCAGTGGTCGCCACGCTCGTCCTGGCGCTCTTCCGTGTTCCGCGGCTCTGGGAGCCCGCCGTTGCGATCGTTCGAGGCGCCGCTCAACTCGCGGTGATCAGCGTGATTCTCACGGGGATCGTGTCGAGCCCCGAATGGATCGCCGTGGCGCTCGTCGTGATGTTCACCATCGCCAGCATCGTGGCGACGGGTCGCATCGGCTGGTCGTTGCGCGACTTCGGCATGATGTCCTCCTCGATCGCGGCGGGGGTTGTCGTCGCCCTGTCGATCGTCTTCAGTACCGGTGCTCTGGAGTTCACCCCGCGGTACGCCCTCGCGATCGGGGCGATCATCATCGGCAACTCAATGAGCATCGCCACCTTGACAGGCAGATCGTTCACGAGATCCGTCAATGATCACTGGGATGAAGTCGAGGGGTGGTTGGCGCTCGGCGCGAAGCCCCGTCAGTCCACGATCACGCTCGCTCGCGGCGCAGTGCGCGACGCGCTCATCCCCTCGATCGACCAGACCAAGACCACAGGCCTGGTCGTCCTCCCGGGAGCCTTCGTCGGCGCTATCTTCGGCGGTATCTCCCCGCTCGAAGCCGGTCGATTCCAGATCGTCGTGCTCGCCGCGATCATGGCCGCCGGGTCGGTCGCCGCAGTGCTGATCGCCCTTTGGATGGGCGACGTCCGTACGCGGCCTAAAGCGGTGCTGGCGTGATACTCGCGCGCATACCCGGACGTCGGGGGTCCGGCCTATCGTCAAACCGTGTCAACAATTGAAGCAACTGAGTACCGCGATCGGCTAGGGCGAGCGGCATCCGCTGCCCTGAGTCCGACACCGGTGCTCACCGTCCTCATCATCACCGCTGTGCTCGGGTCGCTTCTTGGTCACCAGGCTGCCTACGCCCTGTTTTGGGCGATCGCCGCACTCGTCAGCGCCGTTGCACTCACCGTGTTCGCCGGCGCCCGCCCTCTTCCCAGGCTCGCCGACAGGAGTCATCTGCTGCATCGGCTCTCCTGGCTCGTGCGATATGGCACCGGCGCCGTGCTGCTGTGCGTGTCGACGTTCGTCGGCGGCTTGGCCGGCAGCGCCGTCGCGGGAGGCACCACGGCGTCTCAGCTCGAGGCGCTGGACCACCTCATCGGGATCATGGGCGCCTACGCCTTCCAGATCGCCCTCGTGCTCTTCCTCGGATGGCTCGCCATAGACATGTGGCGACTGACCGCGGATCTGAGGACGGCCGGGTTCACGCGAGTGGCAACGTGGGTCGGTGGCCCGGACGTGGCGCGGGCGACATTCATGCCGGTCGTGGAACGCTGGGCGGGTGCGCTCAGCGCACCCGCGCTGGTGTCGACGATCGCATTCATCGGGATCGCGTACGCGCTGATGGTGACGAAGCCTTTCTAGCTGCCGGCCGGCGGGCGCCACGGCGGGACACCAGGGGCGGGGATGTCGATCTTCAGTCGGAGCCGGCCGCCCTCGCTCGGATTGAGGGGTGGAGGATGACGAGATGCTCGGGTACGAGGCTCGAGCGGATCGGCCAGATCCCCTATGAGGAGCGGATGACGTATGTTCACTCGCTCACGTCGCGTCTCGTTGCACACCTTCCGTATCCCGTGTGGGGGTCGATCACCTCGTCGACATTTCCTCAGTCGGTCGCGGACGGCTGTTCCACGATGGCGGCTACTTGTACCTCTTTCAAGCCTCTGGTGCCGATATCAAGGCCAACTTCCCGACGACGGGCGAGGGAGACGTCTCGGACCTCGGGGATGAAACCTGGTATCTCGTTGAAGCCTGGGACCAGAGCTAGAACTTGGTCTTCTCGATGGATCTCACCGAGTGGCGACGCGCTGACGGGAGGCATGATCAGTCGAAATCAAAGTGCGTGGGCGGGTTGACTGCATCGCTCTCGAGGCCAGCCACGCGGGCTATCGCCCAAGTGGCTTCCCTCGTAATCAACGAGATACCCGCCGTCCAAGGCACATGCTCGTCTGCGGCGACGAAGTACGGCGCGAAGGTGTAGTCGCGCAGAATCGTGGGATCGGTAGTCAGCTCGACGTGGCCGGGCGTCGAAAGGGATCGAGAAGGCATCCGAGGCCGTCGCCGGTCTGTACCGCTGACGCCGCGCGCGCCCCTCCCTTCCCCCCGCACCGAGGAACATCATGAAGTCGAACCGCACCTCCGTCATCACGATCGTGGTCGCCCTGCTGATCGGCGCGGGCTTCGCGCTCGCCGGAAGTCAGGGCGGCGCGACGATCGGCGGATTCCCGCTGTTCGCGCTCGCCGTGATCGCCGCGTTCGCGATCCAGGTGATCGCGTTCGTGCCCGCCGCCGCGCTGCGCACCGAGCGCTTCTTCGACCTCACCGGCAGCCTCACGTTCATCGTGATCTCGATCGCCCTCGTACTGCTCGTGCCCCAGATCGACGCGCGCGGCCTGATCCTCGCCGCGATGGTCGTGCTGTGGGCGGTGCGGCTCGGGTCGTTCCTGTTCGCCGCGCGGGTGCGCCGCGCCGGATCGGACTCGCGCTTCGAGCAGATCAAGGGCTCGCCCGTGCGCTTTCTGCAGGTGTGGGTGCTGCAGGGCCTCTGGGTGAGCATCACGGCGGGCGCCGCCTGGATCGCGATGGCCGTCGCGCCGGCGCAGCAACGCCCCCTCGAGTGGCTGGGCGTCGTCGGGATCGTCGTCTGGGTGGTGGGGCTCACGATCGAGATCGTCGCCGACGCCCAGAAGTCCGCATTCCGCGCCGACCCGTCCAACGCGGGCGAGTTCATCAGCACGGGACTGTGGGCGCGCTCGCGGCACCCCAACTATTTCGGCGAGATCGTGCTGTGGATCGGCGTCGCCCTCGTCGCGGTGCCGGTGCTGCAGGGCTGGCAGTGGGTCGCGCTGCTGTCGCCGGTGTTCGTCGCGCTGCTGATCGGCCGCGTGAGCGGCGTGCCGATGCTCGAAGCCAAAGCGGATGCCACGTGGGGCGGCCGCGACGACTACGCCGCCTACAAAAAGCGCACGCCCGTGCTCGTTCCGCGCCTCGGGGCCTCGCCCGCGCGCGGCGCGAACGGTTAGCATTCCGGCATGACCAACGAGACTGCGCCCGTCGACGTGTCGATCGGCGGCGACGGCATCAGGCTCGGGCAGTTCATGAAGTTCGCGGGGCTGCTCGACTCGGGCGGCGACGTCAAAGAGGCGATCATCGACGGGTTCGTGACGGTCAACGGCGAGGTCGACCGGCGCCGCGGGCGCCAGCTCGTCGTCGGCGACGTCGTCGCCTTCGCCGAGCACCGGGTGCGCGTCTGCGCGTGACCGGCTGACCGCGGCATCCACCTCGACGAAGAGGACACCATGCAAGCACTGCGGTACTCGATCAACGTGACCCTCGACGGGTGCGTGCACCACGAAGCCGGCGTCGCGCCCGACGAAGAACTGATGCGGTTCTGGACCGACGAGCTGCGTCGCGCCGACGCCCTCGTCTACGGTCGCGTGACGTACGAGATGATGCAGTCGGCGTGGCGGCGCCCGGTGAGCGGCGGGTGGCCGGACGGGATGGATGCCTGGGAGGTTCCCTTCGCCGAAACCATCGACGCGGCACGCAAGCACGTCGTCTCGAACACCCTCGCGAGCGTCGACTGGAACGCCGATCTCGTGCGCGGCGACCTCGCCACCGAGGTGCAACGGCTGAAAGAGGAGCCCGGCCGCGGCCTCTCGCTCGGCGCCGTCACGCTGCCCGCCGCGCTCGCCGACCTCGGACTCATCGACGAGTACCTGTTCGTCGTGCACCCGCTCGTGGCCGGCCACGGCCCGCGCCTGCTCGACGGCCAGCACGAGCGGCTGCGCCTCGAGCTCGTCGAGCGGCGCGCCTTCGCGTCGGGAGCCGTCGCGCACCGGTACGTGCCGCAGCGCTGACGCGCGCCGCGCAGGTCGTGCTGCGGTGGCTGATCCAGCGCGGGGTCGTCGTCATCCCCAAGACCGTCAGCCCCGAACGCATGGCGCAGAACCTCGACGTGTTCGACTTCGCCCTCACGCCCGGAGAAATGGCGCAGATCGCCACCCTCGACGCGGGCGGATCGCAGTTCTTCGACGACCGCGATCCCGCGATGGTCCGCTGGCTGAGCGCCCGCCGGCTCGACGGCTGACGGCTGGTCCGGTAGATCGCTATTTGTCACATGCCAAATTGTCCGAGCGGAGGTGAAGGCTACGGGAGGGTTGCGACCAGGATCGTCGCCGAGCCGTCGGGGTCGTGCACTTCGATGTCGCACGAGAAGGCTCGGCGCAGCGAGCCCTCGGCGGTGTCGGTCCACACACGGCCCCAGGCCGCAATGAGTGCCGCGGGCATCTCGCCCGCGGCGGCGTATTCGGCACGGGGCGCATCGGCGACGCGCACGATCGCGAGGTGCGGGGGCAGCGGATGCGAGGCATCCACGCCGATCCCGACGATCTGCGTATAGGCGCCGGTCTCGTCGGAGTCGTAGTCGAACAGCGCCGCGTAAAGGCGCACATCGGCGCGGGCGGGCGAGTGCAGCAGGGCGTCGTCGGCGATCACCCGCGCCCAGAGCGCACCGAGTTGCGCCCGCTGCGGGTCGGATTCGGCGGCGTTCGTGGTGCGCACGGCGTGGCCGACGATGAAGGGGGGAAGAGCGCTCACGCGCCGAGCCTAACGGGGTGGGTGCGGCGGTGGGAGGGCGCAGGGTCTCGCGCGAGATCTTCGGCTGAGCGGCCCTCGCTGTCTGCGGCCGTGCCTACGATGACGGGATGAGAATCGTCCTCACCGGTGCGACCGGGTACATCGGATCGTCCGTCCTCACTGCCCTTCTCGCCCGCGGCCACGACGTGATCGCGCCCGTGCGCAGCGAGGCATCCGCCGCCACGGCATCCGCCGCGGGTGCCATTGCCGTCGTCGGCGACATCACCGACGCCGACTGGTTCACGCCGCTGCTGCGCGACGCCGACGCCGCGATCCACCTCGCCGCGTCGAACGCGGGCGACGGGCCGCAGTTCGACGGCGCGGTCGCCGATGCCGCGATCGCCGCCTTCGCCGGAACCGGCAAGCCCTACGTGCACACCGGTGGCCTCTGGATCCACGGCCCCTCCGACGACCTCACCGAAGACACCCCGTTCAACCCGCCGGCGCTCGTCGCGTGGCGCGAAGGCGTCGAGTCGCGGCTCGAGGCCGCCGACCTGGCGCTCTCGATCGTCGAGCCGGGCATCGTCTACGGGCGCGGCGGCGGCATTCCCGCATCGTTCCCCGAAGCGCCGAAAGACGCCGAGGGTCGCCTCACCGTCGTCGGCGACGGCACCCAGCACTGGGCGACGGTGCACGTCGACGACATCGCCGACCTCTACGCCCTGATCGTCGACGGCCCCGCGCCCGCCGGCCGCGTGCTGGGCCTGAGCGGGCAGAACCCCACGGTCACCGAGATCGGCGAGGCCTTCGCGGGCGGCCCGGTCGTGCCCGAAGGGGTGGATGCCTCGCGCGCCCGCCTCGGCGCGGCGTTCGCCGACGCCCTCCTGCTCGACCAGCAGGGGTACGGCGCCAAGGCACGCTCGCTCGGCTGGGCGCCGTCGCGCGCGTCGCTGATCGACGACATCCGCACGGGAAGCTACGCGCGCAGCTGACTGTGCGGTTCGGCTCGCGTCACGAGGCCGCGCTCGGCGCGGCGTCTGACGCGGCTGCCGTCGCCGCGCCGGCCGGGGCGGGGCGCACGGCCGACGAGAGCCCTCGGATCAGCAGCAGCACGGCGAACCAGATCTCGAACGCGAAGATCGGCAGGGCGCAGGCCGCCGCCACCGGACCGTTGAGAGGCACGACGCCGAAGAGCTGACCCAGGTCGCTCAGCAGCACGAGCGCGCCGCCGGCCATGCCGAGCACCGCGAGCGGTCGGGGAACGGCGCGCGAGGTGAAGAGCAGCGAGCCGAGCACGATCGTGTTGACGCCGATGACGAGGCCCTGACCGACGAGGAACGCCGCCGTGTGGGCGGCGGTGAACGAGGTAGTCGCGTCGGGCGACAGCGGCGCGAGGGTCAGCGCGACCATCGGCAGCGTGCCGGCGAGGATCACCGCGGCCTCGACCGCGCGAAGCGTCGCGAACGTCGCCGCACGTGCGGGCCCGGCCCCGTGGAGCAGCACCCAGAGCAGGATGCCGGTGCCGAGGCATCCGAGTGCGAGGGTGAACTCCAGCGCGACCCCCAGCGCGATGGCGCCCGCGCCGTAGGCGGCCACGGCGGCGATCGAGGTGACGTGGGTGACGAGGTAGAGCGCGCCGGCGGTGCGGGCGTAGGTGAGCGGTGTGGTCGGCATGGTCTGTTCTGTCTCCCCAGTCTCAACGGTTGGTCGGCAGTGTCTTCTGCACCGGGGTATACGTCGTATACCCTCGCGAGGCGAGCGTACGGTCTACGGTGTATACGTGTCAACTGCACCGCCGCGCGCGACCCTCGACCGCGACCGCGTCGTCGAGGCCGCGATCGGCTATGCCGACGCGCACGGCCTCGACGCGACGACCATGCGCCGCCTCGGAGAGGCGCTCGGCGTCACCCCGATGGCGCTCTACAAGCACGTCGCCTCGCGCGAGGGCCTGATCGACGCGATGGTCGACCGCCTCGTCGCCGCGATCGATGACCCCGACGGCGCGGACGCCCCCGACGCCGCGGCCCCCGAACACCCGCCCGCCGACTGGCGCGCCGTCGTGCGCGGTCGCATCCTCGCCGCACGCGAGGCGCTGCGCACCCACCCGTGGGCGCAAGACGCCATCGAGTCGCGCACCGAGGCGAGCCCCGTCGTGCTCGCCTACTTCGACTCGCTCATGCGCGCCATGTTCGACGGAGGCCTCTCGGCCGATCTCGTGCACCACGGCATGCACGCGCTCAGCACGCGCATGTGGGGCTTCACGCGCGAC
The DNA here is from genome assembly GCF_015707995.1 of Microbacterium paulum. GTDB lineage: Bacteria > Actinomycetota > Actinomycetes > Actinomycetales > Microbacteriaceae > Microbacterium > Microbacterium paulum. Next base: position 17,400 of record NZ_JAAGRY010000023.1, on the reverse strand, counting down.
GTCATGCCCATGCCGACGGCGCCCGCCGATCCCGCCGCACGCGCCGCCGCGATCGGTGCCTTCTTCACCGCGTATCCGTCGATCGGGCGCATGTCGACCACCGCGCCGCACGCGGGCGACGGGTGCGACGACGACGCCGAGTTCGCGTTCGCCCTCGACCTGCTGCTCGAAGGCCTCGCCGCGCGCCACGCCTCGGGCTGGACCTCGGCGCCCTGAGCGCCACGGATCACCCCGTCGGCCGCAGCGCGGCGATGCCCTCGGGGTAGCCGGTCACGCGGAACTCGGGAAAGGCCTGCGCGAACTTCTCGGTCACGAAGATGTTGTCGTGCGCGTAGCGCGGCAGCAGTTCGACGATTGTCCGTGCGCCCTTGTCGAACACCGCGGCGGCCCTGAAGGCGATCGCCGGTGCGACGGTGTAGCGCGCCTCGACGCCCCACAGGTCGGATGCCAGGGCCGCGAGCTGCGCATACGTGCGGCGTTCGGGATCGCAGGGCAGGTGCCAGGTCTGCCCGAACGCGGCGGGGGTGTTGCCGATGAGCGCCATCGCGCGGCTCGCGTCGGGCGTCCAGATGAGGCTGCGGAGCGTGTCGTCGCGCAGCGGCACCCGGCCCCGTTCGCCGCGCGCGATCGGCCCGAGCAGCAGCGCGTTCGTGAAGCTCTGCGTCTGCGCGGGCCCGTAGAACTCCGGCGCACGGCAGATCACCGCCTCGACGCGGCCCGCGGCCATGGCATCCAACAGCATCGTCGCGATCTCGGCGCGCACCTTCGCCCTCGGCCCCTGCGGGTCGAACGGCGCCGCTTCGGTGAGCGGCTCGCTCGTCATCGGATACATGTAGGTGTTGTCGAAGAACACGAGCTTCGCGCCGTGCCGCGCGCACGCGTCGATGGCGTTCCGCATGATCGCGGGGAACTTCTCGGCCCAGAGCTTCGCGTCGGCCGGCAGCCCCGCCGTGAGGTAGGCGATGTCGCTGCCGGCGACCGCGGCGTCGGTCTGCGCGGGGTCGGTGAGGTCGGCGGCGAACACCTCGTCGCTCGGGTGCACGGCACGCGGATGCCTGCTCACCAGCCGCAGCGGCACACCGAACCGGTCGTGCAGCTCGCGCGCGAGCTCGGTCGCGATCTGCCCGCCCGCACCCAGGATCGTCTGCACGCTTCTTCTTTACACCCTTGCGACAGGTGCCGGCCGTGCCTCGAACGCGGCCGTGTCTCAGTCGCGCGCGAGCCAGACGGTCGTCTCGCCCGGAACGACGCCGGTGGATGCCCCGTCGTCGCCGGCGCTCGAGAGCACCACTCGCCCCGCGTCTGCCGGGAGGGCGTAGGGCTCGGCGCCGAAGTTCGTCACCACCTGCCAGCCGTTCGGGCGGGCGAAGTGCAGCACGTCGGCCCGGTGCGTCTCGACCCACGTGAGCTCTTCGGCCGCCTGCAGGTCGTGGCGCAGCGCGAGCGCGCGGCGGTAGAGCGACAGCGTCGACGCGGGATCGTGCGCCTCGACGTCGGCGGCGTGATCGGCGAACCAGGCCGGCTGCGGCAGGTGCGCGCCGTTCGTGCCGAAGCCGAACGACGGTCCCTCGGCCGTCCAGGGGAGCGGCACGCGACATCCATCGCGGCCGAACTGCTCGCGGTTCGTGCGCTCGAACGTCGGGTCTTGACGCTCGTCGGCGGCGATCTCGGCGACCTCGTGCAGGCCGAGTTCTTCGCCCTGGTAGAGATACGCCGACCCGGGCAGCCCGAGCAGGAACATCGACGCCGCGCGCGCCCGGCGCTCGCCGGCTGTCCGGTCGAGCAGGGCCTGATCGGCTCCGGCTTCGAGCCACCCGCCGCCGTGTCGGCGCGGCACCGCACCGGGCTCGTCGGTCGCGGGCAGGCCGATGAGGCCGTAGCGGGTCGCATGCCGGAACACGTCGTGGTTCGACAGCACCCACGTCGACGACGACCCCGACCGTGCGGCGAGGGCGATGTTGTGCGCCACGATGTCGCGGAACTGCGCCGCGTCGAAGTCGGCGACCAGCAGGTCGAAGTTGAACGACTGCCCGAGACTCTCGGGGCTGGCATACTTCGGCACGCGGTCAGACGCGACCCACGCCTCGGCGACCGCCGTGCGCGGCGGGTCGTAGGAGTCGAACACCTCGCGCCACTGCGCGTAGACCTCGTGCACGTCGTCGCGGTCGAGCAGCGGGTGCGTGCCGTCGACCGGCATGGCGGCGAGCTCGGCGGCCGACGGCAGCGGCTCGCTGAGATCTTTCGTCAGCATGTGCGCGACGTCGATGCGGAACCCGTCGACGCCCCGGTCGGACCAGAACCGCAGCGTGTGCACGAAGTCGGCACGAACCTCGGGGTGCGCCCAGTTCAGGTCGGGCTGCTCGATCGCGAAGCTGTGCAGGTACCACTGCCCGTCGGCGACGCGCTCCCACGCGCTGCCGCCGAACGCGGCCGTCCAGTCGGTGGGCGGCTCGGCGCCGTCCGGCCCCGAGCCCTCGCGAAAGAGGTACCGCTCGCGGGCCGCCGACCCGCGCCCCGCAGCGAGAGCCTCGCGGAACCAGGCGTGCCGGTCGGAGGTGTGGTTCGGCACGATGTCGATCACGACCTTGATGCCGCGGGCGTGCAGCGCTGCGATGAGGTCGTCGAGGTCGGCGAGGGTGCCGAGGCGCGGGTCGACGTCGCGATAGTCGGCCACGTCGTAGCCGCCGTCGGCGAGCTCTGACGGGTAGAACGGGCTCAACCACACCGCGTCGATGCCGAGCTCGGCGAGGTAGTCGACGCGCGAACGGATGCCACGGATGTCGCCGAGCCCGTCGCCGTCGGCATCGGCGAAGCTGCGCGGGTAGATCTGGTACACGGTGGCCTGACGCCACCACGGAGCGGTGTCCACGGCGGGATCGGCGAAGCGGTGGTCGGTGTCGGCGGGGGAGATCACGAGGGGGCCTTTCGGTGGGAGAGAGGGGGAGAACGGGCGACGGGCGGGCGGATGACCGGGTCAGCCCTTGACGGCGCCTTGCGTGACGCCTTCCATCACCCAGCGCTGGGTGAACAGGTAGGCGACGATCGCGGGGGCCATGGCCATGAGGTACGAGGCGAACGAGACGTTGTAGTTGTTGCTGAACTGCGTCTGGAAGAGGTTCTGCCGCACCGGCAGGGTCTGCAGGGCCGGGTCGGAGATGATGAGCGAGGGCATCATGAAGTCGTTCCACGCGTAGAGGAAGGCGAAGATGCCGACGGTTGCGCTCATCGGTGCGAGCAGCGGAAAGATGAGCCGCCAGAAGGTCTGCCACGTGGTCGCACCGTCGATGCGCGCGCTCTCTTCGAGCTCGATCGGGATCGAGCGCAGGAACGCGGTGAACAGCAGCACGCTGAAGCTGAGCTGGAACATCGTGGCGAGGATGACGACCCCGAACGGGTTGTCGAGCCCCACCCGGCCGGTCAACTGGATCTGCGGCAGGGCCACGACGGGGAACGGGATGAACATCGCCGCGAGCAGGTAGAAGAACGAGTAGCGGAAGAGCTTGCGATCCCAGTTGCGCACGATCGCATACGAGGCGAACGCGGCGAGCACGATCGTGGCGATCACGGTGCCGGCCGTGACGAGGAGCGAAATGGTGACGCCCACCGGGAACTTGGTGAGGTTCCAGGCCTCGACGAACCCGTCGATCGAGAACGGCGCGGGCAGTGAGAACGCGTTGCCGTCGACGGCCTGGCCGGTCGTCTTGAACGCCATCGAGAGGGTGACGTAGAGCGGCAGCAGTACGGTCACGCTGCAGAGCATGAGGATGATCGTCGTCGACCAGTTGACGCGTTCGAGGATCGGCGCCCGGCCGCGGCGGCGGCCCTTCGTCGCGGCCGCGCCGGTGTCGGCGGGTTCGAAGGCGAGGGCAGGCTGTGTCGTGGACATCAGAACTGGTTCCTTCCGCGGGTGAGCGAGAGCTGGAGGACGGAGATGATGACGGCGACGATGAAGAAGATGGTCGCGTTGGCCATCTGGTAGGCGTAGTCGCCGCCGTTGAAGCCCGCGATGATCGTCATCGCGATGCTGCGGGTGGCGGTGCCCGGGCCGCCGTTCGTGAGGCCGACGATGATGTCGTAGGCGTTCAAGAAGCCCTTGAAGCCGAGGATGACGTTGATCACGACGTACCCGGCGACGAGCGGAAGGGTGATGCGCACGAGCTGCTGGCGCTTGCTCGCCCCGTCGAGATCGGCCGCCTCGTAGACGTCGCTCGGCACCGAGAGGAGCCCCGCGATATAGATGAGCAGCGTGCCCGGGATCGCCTGCCAGGCCGTCACGATCACGATCGCGACCCACGCGAAGTCGGGGTTCGCGAGGATGCTCGTCTGCAGCCAGGTAATGCCGAGGGCCGTGCCGAGCGCCGGCACCGAGTTCGAGAACAAGAAGTTGAAGACGTAGGCGATGATGATGCCCGAGATCACCATCGGGATGACGAAGATCGTGCGCAGCCCGGTCTTGAACCGGATGCGCGAGGTGAGCCCCACGGCCAGCAGGAACGCCACCACGTTCACGACGAGCACAGTCGCGATCGAGAACCCGATCGTGAACAGGTAGCTCTGCAGGATCGCCGGGTCGCTGAACAGGGCGACGTAGTTCGTGAGGCCCACGAAGTTCCAGTCGCCGATGCCGATCGAGTCGGTGAAGCTGAAGAAGATGCCGATGACGCCCGGCGCGGTGATCGCGAGCGTGAACAGCACGAGGCTCGGCAGCAGGAACAGGTAGTAGATCGGCTCGACGCGGCGCCTGCTGCGGCGCACGGTCTGGCCGCCGCGGGTCGCGCCGGCGGTGACGATGCTGCTGGTCGTGGTCATCATCGACCTTCCTTCGGTTGACGGAACGCCAGGCGCGCCCAGTCCTGGTCCATGGTCTGCAGAATGGATGCCGGCGGCTCGCCGAACACCATCGCCTGCGCGTAGTTGAAGACGGGGATCGTCTTGGGCACGAGCACCGAGGGGCCCTGGTAGACCTGCCCGGTGTTGTAGAACGGGATCATGCCGGCGATGCGCGAGTCGGTCGGCTCGGGGGCATCCGTCATCGGGCTGAAGCCGAGCTGCGACTCGTTGTAGGCCTGCACACGATCGGGCTCGAAGAGGTACTCGAGAAAGTCGCGTGCCGCCTCTTGGTGCTTCGATCCTTCGGGGATCGTCGCGGCGAGGTCCATGTTGACGCGCACCTTGAGGTCTGCCGGGTCGTCGGTCATCGGCAGCGGGAACGTGCCGAGGTCCAGGTCGGGCGAGGTCTTCGCGATCTCGCTGAACGCCCACGGGCCCTGCAGGTACATCGCCGCCTCGCCCTTGGCGAAGGCCAGGTTTCCGTCGCCGTAGCCGCGACTGGCGGCATCCTTGTTCACGTACGTCGACGTGAGCTGCAGCATCTTGTCCATCGGCTCGGCGAAGTCTTTCTGGAACGAGACATCCGAATCGGGACCGACGTCGGCGCCCTCGGCCTTCAGCCGGTCGAAGAAGTCGAGCACGTCGAGCGAGCCGCCCACCGAGTAGTCGTACCAGCCCTGCCCGATCGTCCAGTCGTCTTTGAAGGTGGCGTAGAAGGGCGTCACGCCCGCCGACTGCAGCACGTCGCACACGTGCAGCAGTTCGCTCCACGTGGTCGGCACCTCGAGGCCGTGGTCGGCGAAGATCTGCTTGTTGTAGATCACCGAGGCGGCCATGACCGAGTAGGGAAGCGCGCTCACCCGACCCGCGCACGACCCGTACTGGTCGAGCAGCGGCTGCAGGTCGTCGCGGGTGTTCGCGGCGGCTTCGGTGCCCGACAGGTCGCTGAGCGCGCAGCGCTCGACGAAGCGGGCGATCTCGTAGTTGTAGTTCGCGAGCATGATGTCGGGCGGGTTGCCGCGCACGAAGCTCGCCGACACGACGTCGACTCCCGACGTGTCCATGACGACCTGCACCTTGTCCTGCGAGGCGTTGTAGTCGCTGACCACCTGGTTCATGAAGCCGAGCGCCTCGCGCTTGCTGAAGGTGAACCGGATCGTCTCGCGCCCGTCGGCGGAGCAGCCCACCAGAGCGGTCACGGCAAGAGCCGCCGCCGCCAGTGCGGCGACCACCCGCCGTGTTCGTCGATTTCTCTCTGACACCCTCGTCCTCCATCCGTGCTGGCCTCTCCGCCAACTTCGATGATTATATTTACTCGCCAAATCAAGTCTGTGACGGCAGTATTGCAGGAGCAACGACGAAAGGTCAAGAGGTCGTGTCAGAGTCATCCGCCGCCCCGACATCGTGGTCACCGAGCCACCAGTCGGTGTGGGAGTACGCGTGGGGCGTGCGCGAGTTCACCGCCACCGAGGCGATGGCCGCGACCGGCATGACCCGCTCGACCGTCATCGACGCGATGGACGGTCTCGCCGGCGTCGGGCTGTTGCGGGAACTCCCCAACGCCCGCGATGCCGGCCTCTACCGCAAAGGCCGGCCCGCGCGCCGGTTCGAACTGCGAGCCGACGCCGGGGTGCTCGTCGCGGTGGATGCCGGTCGCGCGCACGGCACCGTCGTCGTCACCGACCTGCGCTCACACCCGCTCGCCACGCACCACATCGCCGCCGACCCCGACAGCACCGACGTCGCCGAACGGCGCCGCGCCCTCACCGCCGCCGTCGACGAGGCTCTGCGCCTTGCCGGCAGCGAGCGCGCCGCCGTCGCGGCGCTCTGCATCGGTGTGCCCGCGCCCGTCGACGCCGCGGGGCGCTCGCCGTCGCATCCCGACGGCTTCTGGCAGCTGATGAACCCCGATCTGCGCGGGCTGTTCGGCTGGTCGACGCTGCTGCGCATCGACAACGACGCCTCGCTCGCCGCCGTCGCCGAAGGCGCCTCGGGCGCCGCGGTCGGGCGCCGCGACTACATCGCCTTGCTCGCGGGCGACCGCCTCGGCGCCGGAGTCGTGATCGACGGCCGCCTCTTGCGCGGGGCGCACGGCGGTGTCGGCGAGATGATCGCCTTCGACCACGTCGAGGGCGTCGGCACGGCCTACGGGCTCGGCCACCTCGCCGCGATGTGGGCGGCGGAGGCGGTCGCCGCCGGCGACGCCGACCCCGAGGGCGCGCTCGCCCGTGCCCCGCAGCGCGACGGGCGCACGGTGCTCGAGCTCGCCGCCGCGGGCGACCCCGACGCGCTGCGCATCACGGAGCGCATCAGCGTGGTGCTCGCGCGAATCGTGAGCGTGCTCGGCAGCATGTTCGATCCGAGTCTCGTGGTGGTCTCGGGTGCCGTCTCGGCGGGCGTCGAACAGATCGCGTCGGCGGCCCGTGCGGCGTTGCCGAGCGACCTGCACCTACCGGCCCCCGAGCTCGTCGTCTCGACCCTCGGCGCCGACGTCGTCGTCGCCGGGGCCCTCGCGGGGGCATCCGACCTCGCCCGTGCGAACCTGCTCAGCGTGTGGCGGTGACCGGAGGCCGCCACACCAGCACCGCGACCAGCAGCACGAGCAGCACCGTGGTCAGCGCGAACGGCACCGGAATGAGCGGATCGACGAGCACGAGCAGGCCGTCACAGGTATCGCCGTGTTGACGACACGGTCGGCCTGCGGGCGGATCGCGACCAGCCACACCCCGATCAGGAACACCGCGATCGGGATCGTGTACGCGAACGACGCCCACGGCGCCTCGAGCGCGCTTTCGCCGCCCAGCACGTCGATCTCGACCTCGATGCCCGCCGAGAAAGCGGCCGCCGCGGCGAAGATGAAATAGTGCCCGTAGCCGTACCCGATCGACTCGCGCAGCGTGCCGATCGCGTGGTGATGCGCGGGCCAGAAGTAGATCCACCACAGCGCCGCCGTCGTGATGAGGCGAGCACGCCGAGCCCGATGAGCGGGGCCACGTCTTCTGAGTCGTGCAGCGCCTCGAAGATCGCGTTCGCCGACGCCAGCAGACTCTCGTCCAGCACGATCAGGGTGAACAGTCCGTAGCGCTCGGTGATGTGATGCGGATGCCACGGCGTCGTGCCCGTCCGTTCGGCGACGACCGGCACCGCCAGCTCGGCGGCGACCAGCACGACGATGAACACGGGACGCACCTCGGTGGGCAGCAGCATGGTCGCCAGCCACAGCGCCTGCACCACCGCGATGCCGACGGCATAGGTGAGGGTGGCCCGGCGCAGACGTCCGGCCGATCGCGACGCGCGCAGCCACTGCGTGACCATCGCCAGGCGCATCACGACGTAACCCGCGATCATCACGGTGAAGTCTTCGTGCTCGAAGACGGCGGGGATGCCGGCCGCGAGCACGAGCACGCCGCCCATCTGCACGATCGTGAGCACTCGGTAGAGCCAGTCGTCGGTGTCGAACGACGTCGCGAACCAGGCGAAGTTCATCCACGCCCACCAGATCGCGAAGAACACGATCGCGAAGCTCACGATGCCGTGCAGCACGTGCCCGGCGCTGAGCGCGTGGTGCAGCTGCACCGACGCGACGCTGATCGCGACGACGAACACGAGGTCGAAGAAGAGCTCGAGGCTCGACGCCGCCCGGTGCGGCTCGTGCGGGCCGCGCGGACGCATCGGCGTCAGGCGCAATCGCGGGCGCGGGCTCGTCTCGGCGGGGGTGGTCATGCGCGCCAGGTCACTGGGTGGTCGTGTTCGGTACTCAGTCTGTGCGGGCGCTCGGGGCGCCCGGTGCAGCGCGATGGGGCGGGGGTGGGGCCGGGGACCGGTGGGGAGACTGAATACCGTACGCCGCGCGCGGGCGACCGGCCGAGGGAGCGCGCCCAGCCGACGATGCGCGCGGGCGACGAGCCAAAAGTGGGCGCCCTCAGCGCGCGCCGAGGTCGCGCGAGATCGCGCGGCCCGCGTCGCGCAGTTCGCGCAGCGTCGCCTCGGCGGGCGGGAACGCCTCGGCGGCGGTCAGCACGCCGAGCGCCGCGATCACGCGTCCGTCTTCGTCGTGCACCGGCACCGCCGCGGCGGCGTCGCCGAGCACCGCCTCTTCGATCGAGGTCGCGAGCCCCGCACGGCGCACCTCGGCGAGTTGGTCGCGCAGCACAGCGGCATCGGTCACCGTCGCGTCGGTCAGGTCGGGCAGCTCGCCCGCGAGCACCCGCTCGCGCACGTCGTCGTCGTGCGCGAGCAGCACCTTGCCGAGGGCCGAGGCGTGCGCCGGAAGGGTCAGCCCGGTCTCGGGCATCTGCTCCGACCCGTCGGGGCGGCGGTCGTGGTGGATGACGAGCACGTCGGTGCCGAGCAGCACGCCCAGGTGCGACGCAAGGCCCGTGCGCTGCGAGAGCTCGTGCATGCGCCGCAGCGAGCGGGCGCGCACGTCGAGCGTGTCGAGGTAGACGCTCGAGAGCTTGAGCAGTGCGGGGCCGAGCACGTAGCGGTTGCCGTTCGGCTCTTGGGCGACCAGGCCGTGGGCCTGCAGCGACTTCACGAGCCCGTGCACCGTGGAGGGCGGCAGTTCGAGGGCGGCGGCGAGTTCGCTGATGCCGAGCCGGCGTGCGCCCTGCAGCAGGTTCATGATGCGCGCGGCGCGGTCGATCGACTGGATCATCGGCGGCCTCCTCGCATCGCTCACGCCCCGGGTCGTGCCCGTCGGTCGCGCTCATCGCGACCATTGACAGCGTAGCGGCGAGAGGGGAGGATTCGGTATAGACGAATCGCAGTCGACAATGTCGAATGCCCGTCGGTGCGATGCCGCGCACATTCACGACTCGAAGAGGAGACCCGCGCATGAAGAAGCTCATCAATTCCCCTGACACGGTGCTCGCCGATGCCCTGCGCGGCGTCGCCGCTGCCCACCCCGACCTGTCGGTCGATCTCGAGAACCGCCTCGTCGTCTCGACCGCTCCGCGCGAGGGGCGCGTCGCCCTCGTCTCGGGCGGCGGCACGGGTCATGAGCCGCTGCACAGCGGCTTCGTCGGGGCGGGCATGCTCGACGCGGCCTGCGCGGGCGAGATCTTCACCTCTCCCACGCCCGATCAGATGCTCGCCGCGGCGCAAGCCGTCGACTCGGGCGCCGGCGTGCTGTTCATCGTGAAGAACTACACCGGCGACGTGCTGAATTTCGAGATGGCCGCCGAACTCGCCGCCGACGAGGGCATCCAGACCGCGTCGGTCGTCGTCGCCGACGACGTCGCCGTGCAGGACTCGACCTGGACCGCGGGGCGCCGCGGCGTCGGCACCACGGTCATCGTCGAGAAGATCGCCGGTGCTGCCGCGGCCGAGGGAAAGAGCCTCGCCGAGGTCACCGCCATCGCCGAGAAGGTCTCGTCGGCCGGCCGGTCGATGGGGGTCGCGCTGACGAGCTGCACGGTGCCGGCAGTCGGGCACCCGAGCTTCGACCTGCCCGATGACGAGATGGAGGTGGGCGTCGGCATCCACGGTGAACCCGGCCGCAAGCGCGTGCCCCTCGAGAACGCGCACGACATCGCCCGCGACCTCGTGACCGCCATCACCGACGACGCCGACTTCACCGGCGCGCCGGTCATCGTGCTGCTGAGCGGCCTGGGTGGCACGCCCCTGATCGAGCTCTACGTCATCTACGCCGACATCGCCGAGGCGCTCGCCGAGCACGGCATCGAGGTCGCGCGCGTGCTCGTGGGCGACTACATCACGAGCCTCGACATGGCCGGCTGCTCGCTCACGCTCGTGAAGGCCGACGACGAACTGCTGCGACTGTGGGATGCCCCGGTCAACACCACGGCGTTGCGGTGGGGGGTCTGACGATGGCAGACGAGATCACCTCGGCCGACCTCGATGCCTGGCTGCGTCGCAGCGCGGCGGAGCTCTCGGCGCACGCCGACGAGCTGACCGCGCTCGACTCGGCGATCGGCGACGCCGACCACGGCACGAACATGGCGCGCGGGTTCAAGGCCGTGCTCGACAAGCTCGACGCCGCGCCGGCCGGTGACGCGCCGACCGTGCAGGCGCTGTTGAAGTCGGTTGGCATGACCCTCATCTCGAAGGTCGGCGGCGCGAGCGGATCGCTCTACGGCACCCTCTTTCTCGACATGGGCAAGGCGGCCCCGGCGAGCACGTCGATCAGCGGCGCAGATTTCGCCGCCGTCGTCGCGGCGGGGGTGGCCGGTGTCGTCGGGCGCGGGCACGCGGTCGTCGGCGACAAGACGATGATCGACGCGCTCGAGCCCGCCGTGGCGGCGCTGACGGATGCCGCGGCCTCGGGCGCCTCGGCGGCTGAGGCCGCCCAGGCGGCGGCCGACGCCGTCACGATCGGCCGCGACTCGACCGTGCCGCTCGTCGCCCGCAAGGGCCGCGCGTCGTACCTCGGTGAGCGCAGCGCCGGGCACCTCGACCCGGGCGCCGCATCGTCGGCGATCCTCGTCCAGGCGCTCGCCGACACGCTCGCGGGCGACGCGGCGGGCGAGGGCGGAGACGCCGCGTGATCGGCTTCGTCGTCGTCTCGCACAGCGAGCCGCTCGCCGCGGCGGCCGTCGATCTCGCGATGCAGATGATCCACGGCGAGGCGCCGCCGGTGCGTGTCGCCGCGGGCGCCGACGGCGGCTTCGGAACGGATGCCGTCGCCATCGCCGCGGCGATCGACGAGCTCGCGGGCACCGATGGGGTGCTCATCCTCACCGATCTCGGCTCGGCGGTGCTGAGTTCTGAACTGGCGCTCGAGCTGCGCGAGAGCACGCAGCCGGTGCGCATCAGCAGCGGGCCCTTCGTCGAGGGGGCGACGGCGGGTATCGTCCGTGCGGCGACCGGCGGCACGCTCGACGAGGTCGCGGCCGAAGCGGCGGGCGCGCTCGCCGCCAAGCAGCCGCACGGCGACGAGCCCGGCGCGGCGCCCGCGGGAGTCGGTGTCGTGGATGCCACGGCCGCCCCCGCCTCGCTTGTCGCGACGGCGCCGACTCAGGGCGACGTCGTCGAGCGCGACGTGACGGTCGTCAACCCGGTCGGGCTGCACTCGCGGCCGGCGTCGCTCGTCGTGAAGGCGGCGAGTGGCCTCGGCACCGTGCCGACCCTCACCGACACGACGAACGGCAAGGGACCGGCGCCGGCCAACAGCATGATCTCGCTGCTCGCGCTCGGCGCGACACAGGGCCACGTGCTGCGGCTGCGGGCCGAGGGCCCCGGCGCCGCCGAGGCGGTCGACGCGCTCGCCGCTCTCATCGAAGACGGCTTCGGTGAGGTCGTGTAGCGGAGCCGTGGTGTCTGTCATCGGTAAACGAAGCGACTGGTAGACAGGGCGAGTGACCTGGCTCGATTGGCTCTTCGCCCCGCTGAGGTGCCTGACGCGCGCAGTCGGCGTGACCCCCGGCACAACGTTCGGCGAGTTCGTGGCGGCCTACCTCGTGACATCGATCCTCGTCGCGATCGCCCTTTTTGTCGCCCTCGCCGTGGTGTACTTCGGGCTCAGGTGGTTCGACCTGGCGTTCGAGCGTCTCATGCGCTGGTCTGCGCGCGGTGCGGACCTGGTGACGCACCGGACGATGGCGCGCAGATACCTCGCCGTCGCCGACGCGCTCAGCTGGATGCGGCTCCGGACGGGCATCCGTGTGGGTAGCAGCGAGGCGCGCGACAGGGGTCGGGTCGTCTGGCGTCGCGAGACGGCGGGTCGTCGATTCGTACGCACCGTCCTCGGCATACCGGGGATCGCGATCTCGTTCGTCCGTACCGTATGGGTGTGGGCCGGCAGTGTCGCGGGGCTCTATGTGCTCATCGGTTTGCTCTGGCTGCGGGATCCCTCAACCGACATCCTCTCGGAGGCCGTCACCGCGGTGTTCGCCGCCCTCGCAAATCCGGCCATCGCTGCGGTTGTTGCGGTGGTCGTCGCGATCCTCGCGATCCTGCTCGACCACGGCCTCACCCCGCGGCTACGTGCTCGCAACGGTCATCAGCGGGATCGCGCCGTCGAGGCGGAACGGACCCTGGAGGCGCTGGAAGCAGACGCGGTGGACCTCGTGCGCGATCTCGACAACGGCACAGATGAGTACGTGCGGCTCATGGACGCCGGGGCGCGCAGCGCGGTCGACTTCGTCTCCGACGGTGCCTGTCGCATCGTGGATGGAAAAGTCGAGGCTCGCCCGGCCGACACCATACCGCCGGTTCGCGGGGCCATGGGATCCGAACCTGATTGGCGCGCCGACGACCCGTGGGTGACCTTCGACGTGCCAACGGCTGGGCGGTGGGACCCCGCCGGTGAGGTGCGTCGAGACGTCGAGAAAATGCGCTCACTCCTAACCGATGACCCGCACTTCTGGCGGGTCTGGCGGCAGGCACCGCGTCGCGCACGGTCGCTGCTGCTCGACCTCCGGCCGCTGTCGGCGCGCCCCGGCGCCAGTGGGACGCTTCCGACATCGATGCAGGCGCTGGAGCGCTCACATCTGCGCCGGACCCTCACACCGATTCTGGGAGTGACGACGGACTCGGACACGCCGGACGTGCGTGCCGAGCGGTTGCAGCGTGCATGGGCCGGTGTGTGTGCGGACGTCGATGATGCGCTCTGGGAGTTCAGCGTCTCGCGGGAGCGAGCCGCGTTCTTCGTCAACGCGGTGGATTCGTGGCAGCGTCCTCGCGGACGCCTGCGGCGGCTTCTCTCGAGGGTCGTCTGAGGCCGCGCCGGAACGACCTCGAGCCTGCGCTGTCCGTCGTGGTGTGTGCGCTGCGCGCGGGGCATCCGTTCAGGCCCGCTCGATACACTCTTCTGTGCCCGAAAACCCGTCGATCGACCCCGCCGAGCTCGAGATCGCGCTGCGCGTGATCGCCGCGACCGCCGAGCTCGACCCCGACGACCCCGACTACATCGCCCTTCGCCGCGCGACCGGCAAGATGTACAAAGACGTCAAACGTCTGGCCCGCAAAGACAAGCGCCAGCGCATTGCCGATGCCGATCGTGCCGTGGTCGCCGCGACGGCGACGGGAGCGCCCGACCGCATCGACGACGAGACGCGGGGTATTCCGCTCGCGACGCGAGCCACTTCGCCGCACGCGGGCGAGCTGATCAAGCCGCGTGCCTGCTACATATGCAAGCAGCCGTATACGCTCGTCGACGCGTTCTACCACCAGCTGTGCCCGGAATGCGCGGCGATGAGCCACGCCAAGCGCGACGCGCGCACCGACCTCACCGGCAGGCGGGCATTGCTCACCGGAGGACGTGCCAAAATCGGCATGTACATCGCGCTGCGCCTGCTGCGCGACGGCGCGCACACGACGATCACGACCCGTTTCCCCCGCGATGCGGTGCGTCGGTTCTCGGCGCTGCCCGACTCGGGCGAGTGGATCCACCGCCTCAAAATCGTCGGCATCGACCTGCGCGACCCGGCGCAGGTCATCGGACTCGCCGACGCCGTGGCATCCGACGGCCCGCTCGACATTCTCATCAACAACGCCGCGCAGACGGTGCGCCGCTCGACGGGCGCCTACAAGCCGCTCGTCGACGCCGAGCTCGCGCCGTTGCCGAGCGGGCCGCTGCCCGAGCTGCTGACCTTCGGCCACACGAACGACGCGCACCCGCTCGCGCTCGCGCAGTCGGTGTCGAGCCACCCGATCCTCGCCGCGGCGGCGCGCGACGCCGACACGCTCACCGCCGAGGCGATGGCGGCGGGGTCGTCGTCGCTCGAACGCCTCGCCGCCGGCACCGCGATCGACGCGGGCGGGCTCGTGCCCGACGAGAACCACATCAACAGCTGGACGCAGCACGTCGACCAGGTCGAGCCCCTCGAGATGCTCGAGGTGCAGCTCGCGAACATGACGGCGCCCTTCCTGCTCGTCAGCCGCCTTCGCCCGGCGATGGCGGCGTCACCCGCACGACGGAAGTACATCGTCAACGTCTCGGCCATGGAGGGCGTGTTCGGTCGCGGCTACAAGGGGCCGGGGCATCCGCACACCAACATGGCCAAGGCCGCGCTCAACATGCTCACCCGCACGAGCGCGCGCGAGATGTTCGAGACCGACGGCATTCTCATGACCGCCGTCGACACCGGCTGGATCACCGACGAGCGCCCGCACTTCACCAAGGTGCGCCTCGCCGAAGAGGGCTTTCACGCCCCGCTCGACCTCGTCGACGGCGCAGCGCGCGTGTACGACCCGATCGTGCGCGGCGAAGCCGGCGAAGACCTCTTCGGCATCTTCTTGAAGGACTACGCCAAGTCGTCGTGGTGAGACCTGCCGTCAGCTCGCGGAGTAACTAGGCCTCCGGCAAGAAGTAGGCCGCCGCGAGCGGTGCCACGTCGATCTCGGATGCCTCGGCGCGGGTGACCCAGCGCAGCTCTGCGATCTCAGCAGCGGCGACGGGGGTCTGGTCGCCGATGCCGACGCGGAAGACGTCGGCCACGACCTCGAACCCGGGCTCGTTCGCCGCGGGGGCGGAGAACTCGCCGAGCGGCACGAGGTCGGCCTCGTCGAGCCGCAGTCCGACCTCTTCGGCGAGCTCGCGCACGAGCGTCTGCGCGGGGCTCTCGCCCGCCTCGGGCTTGCCGCCCGGCTGCATGAACGCGCTCGTGCCGGCTTTGCGCACGAGCAGCAGGCGCCCGCCCTCGTCGATGATCACCGCGGCCGACACCCGGATGGAGCGTTTTTGCGGGGAATCAGCGGAATCAGGGGGATCAGAGGGCGCGGGAGGCTCGGGCGTCGCGGTCACTCCCGCACGCTAACACTCCGGCGCCGGTGGGCCCGCGAGTGGGAGTGCCCGGCGAATCGATCGCCCGAAGACGCCGCCGACTTCGGACACACCGCCGCGGTCGGATCCGCGAGAATCGGGGTGCCCGGCCGCGTCGCCCGACTCGCCCGGCTCGGCGTCGCACCCGAACGACCCCGCCCGAACGAACCCGACCCGACCCACCGAAGGACGTGCTCTCGATGACCGAGAACTGGTTGCTGGCCCGACCCGAGGTCGACCTCGAGGCGGTGCGCGCCCTCGCGCTCCGCGAGTACGGCGTCGACGGCGCGCTCAGCGAACTCGGCAGCCAGCAGGACCGCAACTTCCTCGTGCGCGCCGGCGACGGCACAGGCATGCTCGTGAAGATCTTCCACCCCAGCACCGACGCCGACGCGGTCGCGCTGCACATCGCGGCATCCGATCGCCTGCGCGCGTGCGGCCTGCTCACGCCCGAGGTGCTGACCACCGCGGGCGGCGCCCGCACGACCTCGATCGGCTGCGACGACGGGCAGACGGCGCTGCTCGCCGGGTTCCAGATCGTCGACGGCCGGCCGCTCTCCGACATCACCGACGCCGACGGTGCGCAGGCCGAAGAACTCGGCGACCTCGTCGCCGAGGTGACCGAGGCCTTCGCAGGGATGGATGCCGACGACACCGACCGCAACCTGCAGTGGGAACTCGGCAACGCGCTCGCCGTCGTCGAGCAGCTCATCGGCGACCTGCCGGAAGACCGCCGCGAGCAGTGCCTCTCGGCTGCGCGCCGGGCCGCCGCCGAACTCGACCGCGTCGCGGCGGAGCTTCCGCGCCAGGTGATCCACGGCGACCTCACCGCCGACAACGTCATGCGCGACCGCCGCGGCCGGCACTGGGTCATCGACCTCGGCGACGTCGCGACCTCGTGGCGCGCCGCCGAGCTGGCGATGCTGCTCGCCGACCTCATGGGCCGCGCCGACGATCTCACGATCGTCGGACGGGCCGTCGCCGGGTTCGATGCGCGGGCGCGCCTCACCGACGCCGAGCTCGCGGCGCTCTGGCCCCTCGTCGTGCTGCGCGGCGCCGTGCTCGCCGTCAGCGGCTGGAGCCAGTTGCGCATCGATCCGGGCAACGACTACGCACGCGAGCGCGTCGAGCACGAGTGGCACGTGTTCGAACGCGCGGCGCGCGTGCCCGCGGCCGAGGCGACGGCGCAGCTGCGCCTGGCGGTGGGCCGCCCGCACCGCGCTGGCCTCGCCTACCACCCGCTGCGCGCAGGAATGGATGCCGCGGTCACGGTCGACCTCGGCACGCGCAGCCCGCTGCTCGACCGCGGCCGCTGGACGGTTCCGGGCATCGAGCAGCACCTCGTGCGCGAAGCGCTGCTCGGCGCTCCGATCGCTGCGCTGCGCTACGGCGAGAGTCGTCTCAGCCGCGTATCGACCGACACGACCCGGCCGGCTCCGACCCGCGCGCGCATCGTCGAGCTGTACACGCGGCCCGGCGCCGCCGTGACCGCGCCGTTCGGCGGCGTGCTCGAGGTCGACACGGATGCCGGGGCGGTCGAACTGCGCGATGCCGGAGTCGTCCTGCGCATCGAGGGGATCGTCGCCGAGGCATCCGGTGTCGCGGCATCCGTCGCCGAGGCATCCGCGGCGGCGACAGGTGCGGCAGCGGAAGCCGCCCCGGCACCCGGCACCTCGGTCGAGGCCAGCGCCCTCCTCGGCCGGGTTGCCGAAGCCGAGCCGGGGCTCGGCCACCTGCGCACCTCGCGGCGGCTCCAGGGCGCAGCCCCCGCCGCGGCGTTCGCCGACGCCGACGGCGAAGACCAGCCGCCGGGCGCCGCCGCCCCCTCGCCGCTCCTCGGCCAG